>NZ_LMCO01000011.1:0-119309 GCF_001424825.1 Ensifer sp. Root31
CGCCAAGCTTTCCGGCGTTGCCAAGGTGCTGGTGGCCGAGGATGCAAGCCTTGCCAACAATCTGGCCGAACCCTTGGCGGCGCTGATCGTTTCGCTGTCGGGCAATTACGACACCATCCTTGCTGCTGCCACTTCGGTCGGCAAGAACGTCCTGCCGCGGGTTGCAGCGCTTCTCGATGTTGCCCAGGTTTCCGAAATCACCGAGGTGGTCTCGTCCGATACCTTCAAGCGTCCGATCTATGCCGGCAACGCCATCCAGACGGTGCAGACGACGGAAGCGAAAAAGGTCATCACCGTGCGCACCGCCTCGTTCGCCTCCGCTGCCGAAGGTGGCTCGGCTTCGCTCGAGACGATCGCGGCTGCGGCCAATCCGGGTCTGTCGACCTTCGTTGCCGACGCGCTGTCGTCGTCGGATCGTCCGGAGCTGACCTCGGCCAAGATCATCATCTCGGGTGGCCGTGCACTCGGCTCGTCGGAAAAATTCAAGGAAGTGATCCTGCCGGTTGCCGACAAGCTCGGTGCAGCCGTCGGTGCATCGCGCGCGGCGGTCGACGCCGGATATGCCCCAAACGACTGGCAGGTCGGCCAGACCGGCAAGGTGGTCGCCCCCGATCTCTACATTGCCTGCGGCATCTCCGGTGCGATCCAGCATCTGGCCGGCATGAAGGACTCAAAGGTGATCGTCGCCATCAACAAGGACGAGGAGGCGCCGATCTTCCAGGTTGCCGACTACGGCCTCGTCGCCGACCTGTTCGAAGCCCTGCCGGAGCTCGAAAAGGCGCTGTAACCATTCGCCAACCGCACTTCCCGAGCCTCAAGGAAAAGGGCTGGCAAAAGCGCGGACTTGGCATTAACAATCTACCGGGCCGGCCAGACCGGCCCGGTATTTTCGTATGTGACGGCGGCACGGCCGCCAAAATTCTTGAAGATGGATGTTCGCCGCGATGATCAAGACGGTCGGAGTTATTGGTGCCGGGCAAATGGGCTGCGGCATTGCGCATGTTTCGGCGATGGCCGGATACAAGGTGCAGATCTACGATCTTGCCGCTGATCGCATCGAGGCGGGCCTCGCCACCGTCAACGGCAACCTTGCCCGCCAGGTGTCATCAGGCAAGATGACCGACGAGGCTCGCAAGAGCGCGCTGGCGCTGATCAAGGGCTCGTCCGACATCAACGACCTGTCGCAGGTGGACCTCGTCATCGAGGCCGTCACCGAGGACGAAACCATCAAGCGCAAGATCTACGGCCAGGTATGCCCGATCATGAAGCCGGAAGCGCTGCTTGCGACCAACACCTCTTCGCTGTCGATCACCCGCCTTGCATCTGCGACCGACCGTCCGGAAAAGTTCATGGGCATCCACTTCATGAACCCGGTTCCGGTGATGAAGCTGGTCGAGCTCGTGCGCGGCATCGCCACGGACGAAGGCACGTTCAAGGCCGCCAAGGAATTTGTCGGCACGCTCGACAAGACCGTCACGGTCGCCGAAGACTTCCCGGCCTTCATCGTCAACCGCATCCTGCTGCCGATGATCAACGAGGCGATCTACACCCTCTATGAGGGCGTCGGCACGGTCGAGGCGATCGACACCGCCATGAAGCTCGGCGCCAACCACCCGATGGGTCCGCTGCAGCTCGCCGACTTCATCGGTCTCGACACCTGCCTGTCGATCATGCAGGTCCTGCACGACGGCTTGGCGGACTCGAAATACCGCCCCTGCCCGCTCCTGGTAAAATACGTCGAAGCTGGTTGGCTCGGCCGCAAGTCCGGCCGCGGCTTCTACGACTACCGCGGCGACGTGCCGGTGCCGACCCGCTAGGTCTCGAACATAGGATTCTGTTCAAGTAAGAACGTCCAATCTCCGCGGGATCCACAACCCTACATCTTGCGCGACAAGGAATTTGCTCGCCATACTGGTAACTTAGCTTAAAGACAGTTCTGTTACGCCCTCTCCTAGTCACGTGGGAGAGAATATGATTTCGCAAGCGATATCCTCAATGGCGGCACGGTCATTCCCCTCACTTTGGAGTGCGAGGGCGTGGCGTTTGGCGCTCATCCTCGGCCTAGCGCCTAATCTGATGATGCTGCTGGTCTTGCCGTTCTATGTGGCCACACGACCGCTTTCGCCATTCCTTTACTTGATTGGAGGCCTATTCGCGCTGCGCGCCAAACCTACGTTGGCCTACCTGCTATTCCCGCTCATTGCCCTCATCGATTTCGGCCTCGTGGTTATGGTAGCGTTCCACCTGCCGCTCGGCGCTGCAATCCAGTCGGTGCGCTACATGGCATCGCTGGATCTCACCTCTTCCGTATTTTACGTCGTCGTGATCAGCCTCTTTATCGCGAATGGCGTTGCAATCGCCTGCCTCGTGAATCACAATCGACAGGTATTGCGAGGCGCATCGCTACTGCCAGGGGCTCTCGTCGCTTTCAGCGTGGTGATGTTGGAGCGCCATATCAATCGCCCTTTCCTGAAGCAACCTGCTGACTCATTTGAAAGCGCACTCTCGATCAATGGTATCGACGCCGCCGCTGTAGCGAATGGTGGTCGCAACTTGTTGTTCGTAATGGTGGAAGGGCTTGGCGCATTCTCCAGCCCTGAGCACACTGCAATTCTTTCACGGCGTCTGCAGCCAGCACTGGATACCGGGCGCTATGAACTTTCAAGTGGCCTCAGCAACTTCGAGGGTTCGACTACGGGCGCTGAATCCCGCGAACTCTGCGGACAATGGGGCGATCACACCGATTATCTTCGCCGGACCAGCTACGACTGCTTTCCGGCCGCCATGGCTGATCGGGGCTATCGAACAATCTCCTATCACGGCTTTTCGCAGAGGATGTTCGAACGGGACAAGTGGTATCCAAGAATCGGTTTTCTCGAATCGCACTTCCTTGAAGGCCTTGCGACCGACAGCAATAGGTTTCACCAGCGCTGCGGCAGCGTTTTCACGGGTCTGTGCGACAACGACATTGCAAGTGCCGTCCGCGACCGGCTGACGACAAACCCGGCTGAGCGGAAACTCCTATACTGGCTGACACTAAATTCCCATATACCTTACGTGCCTAAGCAGGGAGGCAATTTCAAATGCGGCAGTGACGCAGCTGAAATTGCCAATACGAAAGTCTGCGAGCTGACCGAGCTGTGGGCTGACGTTTTTGACGGCGTCGCGTCTATTGCCACAGACCCGAACCTGCCGCCGACCGACATCTTCATCGTTGGTGACCATCCCACGCCGTTGTGGGAACGTGCAGCGGCAGAGCATTTCACCCCCCACAAGGTGCAGTGGCACCTGTTGCGCGACAACCGCACCACAACCCACGGAGAGTGACGCCTACCCGCCCGTGGCCGCTTTGATCAGCGCTTTGGCATCGTCGCTGTCCCAGGCCGCCGGGCCATTCATCGAGCCGATCAGGCATCCCTTGTCGTCGAGCAGCAAGGTTGCCGGCAGACCGAAGGCAAGGCCTTCCTTCTTCAGATTGTTGAAGACGCCCATTGACGCATCGCGATAGTAGCGCAGGTCGTGCACGGCGGTCTCGTCGAGGAAGGCCTTCGGCTTCTCGTCGTCGCCGACGTCGATGTTGATCGCGACCACCTCGAACTTGTCGCTGCCGAGGGACTTCTGCAGCGCGTTGAGGGCAGGCATTTCCTCGCGGCAGGGGCCACACCAGGTGGCCCAGAGATTGACAAGCATCGTCTTGCCGGCAAAGGCGGCAACCGTCGTCGGCTTGCCGTCCGGGTCGTTGAAATCGAGTGCGATCGGGCGTGGCGAGGCGGCCGGCGACATCGCCGCCACCTGGCCCTTCATGAACGGCGTCAGCGAGGCGACCTTTTCGCCCGTCAACGGGCAGACGGCAGCTGCCGTTTCGGTCGGCTCGGCATTGCCAGACCCCGTCTCCTTCACGTATACCGCAGCCGCACCGATGATCACGCCGAACAAGGCGGCGAGCGCGAACAATTTCACGGCCGGGGGGGATTTCTTCTGGTCGGGCATTTCATTCTCCAAGGCGGGCATTCTTCATGGCTGACGGCAATTCCGAGACAAAAACCTCCAACCAGATGTGGGGCGGTCGCTTCGCCTCGGGTCCGGACGCGATCATGGAGGAGATAAATGCCTCGATCGGCTTCGACAAGAAGCTCTATGCTCAGGACATCCGCGGCTCAATAGCGCATGCGACCATGCTGGCGCATCAAGGCATCATTTCGGCCGAGGACAAAGACAAGATCGTTCACGGTCTCAACACGATCCTGTCAGAGATCGAAAGCGGCCAGTTCGAATTCTCTCGCCGCCTCGAAGACATCCACATGAACATCGAGGCCCGGCTTGCGACCCTGATCGGCCCGGCCGCCGGCCGGCTGCACACGGCCCGCTCGCGTAACGACCAGGTGGCGCTCGATTTCCGTCTGTGGGTCAAGGAAGAGCTGCAGAGGACCGAAAAGGCGCTGACCGGCCTGATCGCCGCCTTCCTCGACCGCGCCGAGGAACATGCCGAGACCGTCATGCCCGGCTTCACCCATCTGCAGACGGCCCAGCCCGTCACCTTCGGCCATCACTGCATGGCCTATGTCGAGATGTTCGGCCGCGACCGCTCGCGCGTGCGCCACGCCATCGAGCACATGGATGAAAGCCCGATCGGCGCGGCCGCCCTTGCCGGCACCGGCTTCCCGATCGATCGGCACATGACCGCGAGCGCACTCGGCTTTGCCGGCCCCACCCGCAATTCGATCGACACAGTTTCGGACCGCGACTTCGCGCTCGAATTCCTGTCGATTGCCGCAATCGCCGCCACGCACATGTCGCGCCTTGCCGAAGAGATCGTCATCTGGTCGACGCCGCAGTTCGGCTTCATTCGTCTGTCCGACGCGTTTTCGACCGGCTCCTCGATCATGCCGCAGAAGAAGAACCCCGATGCCGCCGAGCTGGTGCGCGCCAAGACCGGCCGCATCAACGGCTCGCTGATCGCGCTTCTGACCGTCATGAAGGGCCTGCCGCTCGCCTATTCCAAGGACATGCAGGAAGACAAGGAACAGGTCTTCGACGCGGCCGAGAGCCTCGAACTCGCCGTTGCCGCGATGACCGGCATGGTGCGCGACATGACCATTCGGGCCGACCGGATGAAGGCGGCTGCCGGTTCCGGCTATTCGACAGCGACCGACCTTGCTGACTGGCTGGTACGCGAGGCCGGCCTGCCCTTCCGCGACGCCCACCATGTCACCGGCCGCGCCGTCGCCCTTGCGGAACAGAAGGCCTGCGACCTCGCCGACCTCTCGCTTGAAGACCTGCAGTCGATCCATCCTTCGATCACCGCCAAGGTGTTCGACGTGCTGACCGTCGAGGCCTCGGTCGCCAGTCGCACGTCCTTCGGCGGCACCGCACCGAACGAGGTTCGCAAGCAGATCGCCTGGTGGCGCGCGCGCAACTGATGCTTGTCCCCCGAGACCGCGTTGCGGTTTCGGGGCAACGACGTGCCTGAGCGCAAGGGGCTGAATCCCGTCGCAGAATCAGGGTGCACAAGCGCCGGAAAAATCGATAAGACATCGCACCAGCATCAGTCCCCGCGAAGGAAAATCACGATGACATTCACGAAGGCGGCCCGGTTTGCGCTTCTTCTGGCGATCCCCGGGCTGGTTCTTGTCGGTTGTGGACGCAAGGGCGACCTCGACCGACCCGGCTCGACGGCGCCGATCAACACCCTGGCCCCTGCCGGAACTGTCGAAAAGAAAGAACAGGCTGACGACCGCCCTTTCCTGCTCGATCCCCTCCTCTAAGCCGAGCCACGCCCCGTGAACCATTTCGAATACCGCGACGGAATTCTCTACGCCGAAGACGTGCCGGTGACCGACATCGCCCGCGCCGTCGGAACGCCCTTCTACTGTTACTCGACGGCGACGCTCGAGCGGCACTACAAGGTCTTCTCCAAGGCCTTTGCCGACGTCGATGCGATGGTCTGCTACGCCATGAAGGCCAATTCGAACCAGGCCGTGCTGAAGACGCTTGCGCGCCTTGGCGCCGGCGTCGATGTGGTGTCGGGCGGTGAGTTGCGCCGCGCGCTGGCCGCCGGCATTCCGGCAAGCCGCATCATGTTCTCCGGCGTCGGCAAGACCCCGCAGGAAATGGACCTGGCGCTCGAGGCCGGCATCTACTGCTTCAACGTCGAGTCCGAACCGGAACTCGAGGTCCTGAACCAGCGCGCCGTTCGCGCCGGCAAGCGTGCTCACGTCTCCTTCCGCATCAACCCGGATGTCGACGCGCGCACCCACTCGAAGATCTCGACCGGCAAGAAGGAAAACAAGTTCGGCATTTCGTGGGAGCGTGCCCGCGCCGTCTACGCCCATGCCGCGACACTGCCCGGCATCCAGGTCACCGGCATCGATATGCATATCGGCAGCCAGATCACCGAGCTGCAGCCCTTCGACGACGCTTTCAAGCTGCTGCGCGAACTGGTCGACACGCTACGCAGCGACGGCCACGCGATCGATCACGTCGATATCGGCGGCGGTCTCGGCATTCCCTACAAGGAAGACAACAATCCGCCGCCGCTGCCCGATGCCTATGCCGAAATCGTCAAGAGCCAGCTGCAGTCGCTCGGCTGCAAGATCGTCACCGAGCCGGGCCGGCTGATCGTCGGCAACGCCGGCATCCTCGTGACCGAGGTCATCTACGTCAAGGATGGCGGCGACAAGACCTTCGTCATTGTCGACGGCGCCATGAACGACCTGATCCGCCCGACGCTCTACGAGGCCTATCACGAGATCAGGCCGGTTCGCATTTCAGCCGCCAATGCGCCCCGCATCAAGGCCGACGTCGTCGGCCCGGTGTGCGAGACCGGCGACTATCTGGCGCTTGACCGCGAAATGGCCATGCCGAAGCCGGGCGATCTCTTCGCCATCAGTTCTGCCGGCGCCTATGGCGCTGTCCAGGCGAGCACCTACAACAGCCGGCTGCTGATCCCGGAAGTGCTGGTCAAGGGCGATCGCTTCCACGTGATCCGGCCGCGCCAAAGCTACGATGACCTGATCGGGCTTGATTCGGTTCCGGACTGGCTCGACTGAGCAGTCTTTCGGATCGGACGATGATCTGTGGATCGCCCGCGCGGGCGATCACGATTTTGTTGTCGCCCTCGTCTTCGCCACAAACGATGTTATCCTGATCATTCAATAGGTCGGTCACGAGCGGTCATGAGCGACCGAAAGGGAACTTGGGCGGATGACGCAATTCCGGCAGGATGAAACGCCACAACCGAAGTCGTTTGCCAGAACGCTGGCGCTGAAAAGGTTTGTCGCGCGGGGGGTGTTGATCGCCGAGCAGGTTTTGCCGCGCGCCCTCGTTCCCGCTTCGATCGTGCTCCTGTTTCTGTCGGCCGCCTGGCTCGGCCTCTTCCGCATTGCTCCGCTTTGGCTGCATGCCGCCCTGCTTCTGGGCTTTCTCGTCGCCTTCATCGCCTCCCTCGTTCCGCTGACCCGGTTGAGATTACCTGGGAACGTCGATGCCGATCGGATGCTGGAAGAGCGCAACGCCCTTCCCCACCAGGCGATCCGTGTTCAGGACGACATTCCGGCAACCGGCGGCGCCTTCGGCGAGGCGCTGTGGCGCGAACATCAGACGCGCATGGCGGGGATGATCCGTGCCCTCGACACGGGCCTGCCGCGTCCCGACATTGCCCGCCACGACCCTTTCGCGCTGCGGGCGCTGCCGGTTCTGATCGCCTGCGTCGCTTTCGCCTATTCCTATTCCAACCGGGCGGGGCTTCTCTCGGACGCCTTCCACCTGCCGCAGCCAGCAAGCGAAGTCGCCGACATCCGGGTCGATGCCTGGGTGACACCGCCCGCCTATACCGGGCGTGCGCCCGTCTTCCTCACGGGCCGCCAGGGCGTCGCGTCCCCATCTGACGAAACGGCGGCGATTACCATTCCGCAGTTCAGCGATCTGACCGTGCGCGTCACTGGCGCCGGCACGGAAGAAGCCGTCCGCTATTCGGAACACGGATCGGCCGACGCGATCGTCATCCCGACCGCCGGGGAAAAGCCGGACGAAAAGACTGCGTCAGCGGAACCGGCCGCCCAGAAGGCGCCCGACAATGCCGTGCGCAATCACCTCTACAAGATCGTAAAGGACGGCGAACTCTCCGTCGGTGGCCAGAAGTGGACGTTCAAGATCACCCCCGACAGCGTGCCTCAGATCGCCTTTGACGGCCTGCCAAAGCCCACCCCAAATGCCTCGCTCGACATCGCCTTCCTGGCGAGCGACGACTACGGCATCGCTCAGGCCTGGGCTGAGATCAAGCCTTTGGACGAACAGGCGAAGGACGCACGGCCGCTCTATCCGCTTCCCGAGTATCGTCTCGACCTGCCGCGCCGCAACGCCCGCGAGGCCAAGGGCACGACCAGCCGCAACCTCAGCGAACATCCGCTGGCCGGCAAGCGCGTTCGCGTCACCCTCGTTGCCCGCGATGCCGCCGGTCAGGAGGGGAGAAGCGTGCCGCAGGACATGATCCTTCCGGCGCGGCAATTCTTCAATCCGCTGGCGGGCGCCGTTGCCGAACAGCGACAGGTCTTTGCACTCAACGCCAACGACCTGCCGCGGGCGATCGACCTCAATGACGCGATCGCCAGCTTCGCCGAGGAAACGATCCCCAACCTCACCCATTTCCTGCTCCTGAAATCGGCACGTTCGCGCATGGCGCTGGCGCGCAACGACGACATGCTGCGCGACGCCGCCAAGCATCTCTGGGAAATCGCGCTAGGCATCGAGGATGGCGATCTGTCGCTCGCCGACCGACGTCTGCGCGATGCGCAACAGGCGTTGTCGGATGCGCTTGATCGCAATGCGCCCGACGAGGAAATCGCCAAGCTGATGAAGGAACTGCGCGAGGCCATGCAGGAATATATGCAGGCGCTGGCCAAGGAGGCCGCGAAAAACCCGCGCATGGCCGCCAATCCGGATCAGAACAATGTTCTGCGCCAACAGGATCTGGACAGGATGATGAACCAGATCGAGAACCTGGCGCGATCGGGTGCGCGCGACCAGGCCCGTCAGATGCTGTCGGAGCTTCAGCGTCTGATGAACAACCTGCAGGCCAACCGCGGCCAGCAACAGATGGGCGAACAGAACAACGCCATGCGCGAGCAGATGGACAAGCTCGGCCAGCTGATGCAGGAGCAGCAAAAGCTGATGGACGAGACGTTCAAGCTCGACCAGGCGCAGCGAGACCGCATGCAGCGCGGCGACCCGCTGCAGGGCGAGGACAACGAGCTTTATGGTCAGGACATGCCGCAGGATCCGGGCCAGCGTGGTGACGAGAACGGCCAGCCCAGCCCGCTCGACGACATGACCGCCGAGCAACTGAAGGAAGCGCTGAAGCAGCTGAAGCAGCAGCAGGATGCGTTGGGCAAGCAACTCGGCGAACTGCAGAAGGGTCTGGAGAGCCTTGGCATCAAGCCCGGCAAGGGGTTCGGCGACGCCAAGCGCGAAATGGAAGGCGCCTCCGGCTCCCTTGGCAAGGGCCAGGGCGAACCGGCCGTCGGCAGCCAGGGCCGCGCACTGCAGGCGCTGCGTGACGGCGCCCAGGACATGATGAACCAGATGCAGGCCCAGGGACAAGGACCCGGTCAGGGCGTCCCGCAATACGGCCAGAATGGTCGCGACCCGCTCGGTCGACGCCAGCAGAATGCCGGTCCGGACTTCGGCGACCAGGTGAAAGTTCCCGATGAAATCGACACCCAGCGGGCGCGTGAGATTCTCGACGAAATCCGCCGCCGCCTTGGCAACACGCTGTCGCCCGAGGCCGAGCGCCAGTATCTCGAACGCCTGCTCGACATGCGCTGACCCTCGGCCAAAAGAGCCGGAAACGACGACGGCCCTGGAGCGGAAACGCGCCAGGGCCGTATTCAATTTGTCAGATCGCCAAACAATCAATGCCTCGCCCACGATCGGGCGATGGAGGGGGACCCGTCAGGCAGCGAGCGCCAGGGCCACCGCCTTGCGGATGTCAGGCAGGGAAAAGGGCTTGGAGATGACGTCGACGATCTTGTCGGCGAGATCGTCGGCCCGCTCGCGCTGTTCGGCGTAACCGGTCATCAGCAGGATCTTCATCGCCGGAAAGGCTGCGGACGCCTGATGCGTCAATTCGATGCCGTCCATGACGGGCATGCGGATATCTGACAGCAGCAGATCGAAATTCTCGGTCTGCAGGCAGGCAAGCCCATCTGCGCCGTCTCCAGCCTCCACGGTCTCATGTCCATCGAGCCTCAAGGCCCGGGCGACGAAGGAGCGCAATGCATCCTCGTCCTCGGTAATCAGGATCTTCGCCATCATGGCCTCCCGCGTTCGCTGCAACGGCACGGCTCTCTCGCGAAGAGGCCGGCCCATTCCAATGGATACGGCAACACTCACAAGAATCGTGAGGCAGTCCGCAGCGGCACGTGGCATCCCAGGGGGCGAAACGCGACACGACCCCAAACAACCAGCTTTTTCTTTGTGTTCGGTAAACGCCGGGCGGCTGGATTTCGGAATGCGCGTTTTACAGCGGCCCTGCTTCGAGCGCTGAACGCGGCCTGGAGGTCATTACAGCGCCGCGATCTCAAACGCCGCAGCGCTGCACATTCTCGTCTCTACTCGGCGTCGCCGGTGACGACGCCAACGAAGGGCAGTTCTCGGAACGCGTAAGCCACGTCCATGCCATAGCCGACGACGAAATGATCAGGGCATTCGAAGCCAACATAGTCGGCCTCGAGCTCGACCTTGCGCTTGACGCGCTTGTCGAGCAGCACCGCAATGGTGACGTTGCGCGCGCCGCGCTCGTACATCAGTTCCTTCGCAAAACGCAGGGTGCGCCCGGATTCCAGGATATCGTCGATCAGGAGCACGTCGCGGCCATGCACGTCGCTATCGATGTCCTTGATGATCTTTACGCCCTGGGAGACCGTGCCGAGCCCGTAGCTCGACAGCGTGATGAACTCGACTTCCGGTGCCAGGCCGGTGTTGTGCATGGCGCGGATCAGGTCCGCGGCAAAGATGAACGAGCCCTTGAGCACCGCGATCACCAGAAGGTCCTTGTGCGGACCCTCGACGATCATGTCGGCAAGCTCGGTGTTGCGTGCGGCGATCGTCTCTGCCGTATAAAGGGGCTCGATATTCTTTCCGCGAACGACGGGCATGCGGTTTCTCCAGCGTTTCATCCGGAAGACAAACGCCTTCCCTTTTGCGCCCGCTTAGCACAATCAGCGCACGGAGACACCGTTTTCGGCGAAGGAAACCTTCACCTCGGGCATTTTTCCACCTGCATATGGGAGCCTGGTCACGAAGCGGCGGCTCTCGCCGGGTGCGATGGCGGCACCCTCCGGCATCAATCGCGTCGCCGTAACCTTGCGGCCATTGCTGACCACATCCACCACGACCAACGGCAGTCGCTGCAGGGCGGAAGAGGAATTGTCGATGGAGCCGTAGACCGAAAGTACCCGCATGCCGCCGGAATAATCGAGCGACGCAGTGACGTCGGTGATCGCCAATGGCTCGCTTTCGACCCCGTCACCGGTCGAAAGGACGATGATAGCCGCAAACGCCGCAAGGGCGAAAGCTGCGACAAGCGCGGCGAACCGGCGTGCCGGCATGGCGCGCAACCAAGTCTCGGCGAGAGACAACAGGCGCCTGAGGGCGGCCTTCTCGTCGCGAACGACCGTCAATGTCGGGCCGTGGCGTCGAGTGTGCCGCCGATTGTCATTGAAAACGGGATAGGGATTGCGGCGGGCCGTCGCCGAAACGGTCTCGAATTCGGCGTCGACATAGTCGACGCGGCGCGGCGCGGGTGCAGCTTCGCGTGGACCGCGGTCCGGTGGCAGCAGATCGGCATAGGCCGCGGCTCCAGCCGATTTCGTGCGGAATGCCTGCATCGCCTTTTCCTCCTGGATCGCGGACGGACCTGCCATCCATGCGAAACCATCGGGCAATGCGCCGATCCCTGGCGGTGCAAGAATCAGGGCATTGCATCAAATCTTTCCGACACGTAAACCGAAATGGTTAATGCTTCGGAAAGAGGCCGTGAAAGCGGCGTCTTTTCATGAAAAATTAACCGCTGCTTAACCATGATTCCGCTGGCGGTTTTGCCTTTCGGCGCTTGGCGTCCTATGCGCAGATAGCCGTCCCCAAGCAGAACCGCACGGGTCGTGAGAGAGATGGGTACCCATTGATTCATTTTGAGAACGTCGGATTGCGTTATGGCATGGGGCCGGAAATTCTCCGGGACCTGACCTTCGACATTCCGCGCCGGTCGTTCCAATTCCTCACCGGCCCCTCCGGCGCCGGCAAGACGACGCTGTTGCGCCTGCTCTTCCTCTCGCTGCAGCCGACGCGCGGTCTGATCCGCATGTTCGACCGCAACATTTCGTCGATCCCGCGCGAAGAGTTCCCCATGCTGCGCCGGCGCGTCGGCATCGTTTTCCAGGACTTCCGCCTGCTCGATCATCTGACCACCTATGAGAACGTTGCGCTTCCGCTGCGCGTGCGCGGCAAGGACGAATCGAGCTACCGCGCCGACGTGCTCGAACTGTTGAAATGGGTTGGGCTTGGCGAGCGCATCAATGTGCTGCCGCCCGTACTTTCCGGCGGCGAGAAGCAACGCGCGGCAATCGCCCGCGCGCTGATTGACCGCCCCGAAATCCTGCTTGCGGACGAGCCGACCGGCAACGTCGACCCGCCGATGGCCCGCCGCTTGCTGAACCTCTTCCTCGAACTCAACCGGCTCGGCACCGCCGTCGTCATTGCCACCCACGATCTGTCGCTGATGGATCAGGTCGAGGCGCGGCGCATGATCCTTTCGCAAGGGCGGCTCGATATCTATGAGTGAGGGCCGCACCAAACGCACCCATGAGGTGCCGGAGCAGCAACCGGAACCGCAGCAGCAGCCGCGCCGCACGGAGATGCGCGTGCGCCCGATGGGGCCGATCGTGCCGTCGACGAACGTGTCCGGTCACGCGCTGATGTGCGTGATCGCGATCATGTCGTTCCTCGCCTGCCTCACGCTCGGCGGTGTCAGCATGGTGCGCGCCACGGCCCAAAGCTGGCAGAGCCAGATTTCCCGCGAGATCACCATCCAGATCAAACCGGACGACGGTCTCGATATGGAAAAGGCGCTTGCCGATGCGCGAGATCTGGCCCTGACCTTCAGCGGAGCGACAGGTGGCAACATCGTCGACCGCGCAGCAACGGCCCGCCTGCTTGAGCCCTGGCTCGGCGAAGGCCTCGATCTCGACGAATTGCCCGTTCCCCGCCTCGTCATCATCACCATCGATGAAAACAATCCGCCCGATTTCGCAGCCATGCGCAAGGCGCTGACCGAGATCATCCCGCAGGCCTTCCTCGACGATCACCGTACCTGGGTCGACCGCCTGGTGGCGATGGCAAACACCACGGCAATGATCGGGACCGGCGTGCTGATCCTCGTTTTCTCGACCATGGTGCTGACCGTCATCTTCGCCACGCGCGGCGCACTGTCCGGAAACCGCCATATCGTCGAAGTGCTGCATTTCGTCGGCGCCGAGGCAGGATTCGTGGCATCGGAGTTCCAGAAGCATTTCCTCAGAATAAGCCTCAAGGGGGCCGGCGCCGGCGGGCTGCTGGCGGCGCTGTTCTTCGCGCTTGCTGGCTACTGGCAATCGCGCACATTGGCGACGCCGGAAACGGACCAGGCCACCGCCCTCTTCGGCACGTTCACCATCGGTTACAGTGGCTATCTCGGTATTCTTGCCATCATGATCGTCATTGCGGTGTTGACGACGCTGACGGCTCGGCTCACGGTAACGCGCACGATCTACGAGATCGACCTGATCCGCTCTGATCCCGGACGTACGGATACCTACCAAAGCTGACGCCCAGATGTTTCACCTTTATTCGATCCATTCCTTGCCGCAATCTGGCGCTATCTGAAGAGAATCATGATGGCGCAAGGACTTCGCGGGAGCGGGATGGCCGGAGGAGGCAAATGGCAAGGCGGGGCCGAGCAGGAACGCCGACCCCGTAGTCCCTTGCGCAAAATTCTCCGCCGGACCTTTTTCATTCTGCTTGTGCCGTTCGCGATCGTGGTCGCGGCCTTCCTCAATTTCGCCGATACCGTCGCGTCCATGCAACCGCCGGAAGACCCGAAGGCGGAAGCGATCGTCGTCTTGACCGGCGGCTTCCAGCGCATCGATCAGGCGGTCGACCTCTTGAAATCCGGGGCCGGCAAAAGGCTGCTGATTTCGGGCGTCCACCCGGCGACCACCGGCAGCCAGATCCGGCGCAACACCCAAAGCTCGGCCGATCTCTTCAAATGCTGCGTCGACATCGGCCACGAGGCGATCGACACGATCGGCAATGCGACCGAGGCGAGCCAATGGATCAGCGATCACGGCTACAAGCGCGTACTTGTTGTGACCAACAACTACCATATGCCGCGAAGCCTGCTCGAGTTGCGTCGCGCCCGCCCGGAGACCGAATTCATCGCCTATCCTGTCGTCAACTCCGACCTCAAGACGACGAACTGGCTGCGCAATCCGATGGTGCTGAAATCGATCCTGCTGGAGTTCGGCAAGTATTCCGTCGCCTCCGTGCGCGATATGGCCGGTGCCCGCCCGGCGAGCGGATTGCGCACCGTTCCCTCGCGTGCGACACCGGCCGAAGAATAATCGCTGCCACCCCTTAATCAGCAAAGTGACGACGGGCGGTTTTCCTTCGGCGTTTATTCGTGTACGCAGCGATCCATCGGCCCACGGGCTGGATATCCCTGAACTCGCCTCGAGAGCCTGCTGATGATCGTCCTGCGTTCGGTCCTTTTCAATCTGGTCTTCTACGTCAATCTGATCCTGCAGATGATTGTCTTCACGCCGGCCTATTTTCTGGTGTCGCGGAAGAAGGCCTGGTTCGTTCCGAAGAACTGGGCGCGCAGCAATCATTGGCTGTTCAAAAAGATTGTCGGCACGACCTTCGAGATCGAGGGCTTGGAGAACATCCCCAAGAGCGGCTACATCTTCGCGCCCAAGCACCAGTCGTTCTGGGATGTCTATGCGCTCCTGCCCTGGCTCAACGATCCCTTCTTCATTCTCAAGCGCGAACTGACCTGGATCCCGCTCTTCGGCTGGTACGTCCGCAAGCAGCGCATGGTGCCGGTGAACCGTGCCGCGCGTGGCCGGGCCATGACCGAAGTCATGGATCGGACCAAGCAGGAAATGGCGTCCGGCCGAGAACTGATCATCTATCCCGAAGGCACCCGCAGGCCGCCCGGCGCACCGCCGCACTATAAATATGGCATCGCCCGACTTTACCGTGACCTCAACGTGCCTGTTGTGCCCGTCGCCATGCATCCAGGCCTGTTCTGGCCGCGCCGCAAGTTTCTGCGTTTCCCCGGCCATTTCAAGGTTCGCGTGCTGCCGCCGATCGAGGCGGGCCTCGATCCGGACGAGTTCCTCGCCAGGCTGATCGAGGTGACCGAGACGGCAAGCGACGAGCTTCTGATCGAGACGGTCAGAAACAACCCGCATCTGCCGCTGCCGCCGACGGCAAAGCAGCGCCTTGCCGAACTGAAGGCGATGGGCCGCGGCTAAACCGAGCCTGATCCCGGACATTATGCGTTAAGGGTCGCCACGACCTCTTCCAGCCAATGGTCGCGAATGCCCATCTCCTTGAGGTGGGCAAGCGTGTTGAACACGTATTCGCTGTTCGGACCCGACTTTCCCGACGAGACGGCGACGATCGCCGCAGCCTCCGGAGCGCTCAGCGCTCCGGCATACTGCACATGGGCGCGGTCGATCACATAGGTCAGCGCCGGAACCCGCCGCCCGTCGGCAAGCTGCACCGGCATCGTCTTTTCCTTGTAGACATGCGTGACAAGCTCGCGTTCCCGCAAATAGTCGATCACCGCCGCCCTCTCGCCGTTGTCGATGCGAAAAGCCGCGCCGATGCACGAGCCGCCATAGTCGAGCCCGAGCACCAGGCCCGGCCGCTGCTGAGTACCGCGATGCACCCAAGAGCGCACGCAAAGCGACCGACGATAGCCAAATGCCCGCGCCGTCGATCTTTCCTCGAACCGGAAGCCCGGGTTCCACATCAGCGACCCGTAGCCAAAGACCCAAAATTCGTCCATATCCACTGTCATTCAATCCGCGCTGTCTGCTCATCGCCGAATCGTCGGCTCATCGGTGGCCAGCCATGTCGGTTTTTCTACGGCACAGCATCTCGGCACGGAAGAGACAAGTCGTTCCCGTGCATAGAATGAAAGATAATAAGCAGGATCGGCGGCGCCACCCGAAAGGCGGCCGCGATCTGAGTTTGGTGGAGTACGCGTTACCATGACCGCAACCGCAGTCGCCAATCCCTCGCCGGTCAGCCGGAAGTTTCGCTGGCTTATCGCCGGCATAGTGATCGTCTGTGCCGCCTATTCGGCCGGCTGGTATGCCGTCGCCGACCAGGTCGAGAAGCGCCTGACGACCCAGCTCGCGGACGGCCGGGCAAACGGGCTCGGCGGCGAGTGCACGAACATGGACGTGCGCGGCTTCCCGTTCCGCATCGGCCTGTTCTGCGACAAGGTCAATCTCGACGACACCCGCCGCGGTGCCTCCGCCTCCTTCGGCGCGCTTCGGACCGCGGCACAAGTCTACCAGCCCAGCCATGCGATCATCGAGCTCGATGGTCCGGCCGAACTGCGCGTTTCGCCCGACCTCAATGTCTCGGCCGACTGGACGCTGCTGCATGCAAGCGTCAGGGCGACCCTTTCCGGGCTCGACCGCAGTTCGCTGACCTATGACAACCTGACCGGCACCGTGCGCCTGCCGCTGACCGGCGACAGCTTCGGCTTCGGCGCCAGCCACGGCGAAATGCACCTGCGTCAGAACGGCAACGATCTCGATGCGGCCTTGAGCGTCGACAAGCTCGATCTTCGTCCTGAGAACGGCGCAAGCTTCGCGCCACCCGCCAATCTTGCCGCCGACCTCACCTTTGTCGACAAGGCGAGCTGGATGGGCTCCGGCATCCCGACGCCGGCGATGCTGCGCGGGAGCAAGGGCGAACTGCGCCAGATGACAGTCGACCTTGGCTCGGGCATGAACGCCAAGCTGTCGGGCCCCTTCTCGGTCAACGACCAGGGGCTGATCTCCGGCGAGTTTTCGCTGACGATGACCAATATCGACGCCTGGCGCACAAACCTGGTCACGCTGATCCCCGACGATGCGAACCTGGTCAACAACACGGCCAACATGCTGAAGGCGCTGGCCAACGGCAAGAACGAGGCGACAGTCAAGCTCAACGTGCGCGACGGCACCGCCTTCCTCGCCTTCATCCCGATCGGCGTGCTGCCGACGCTCTGATCCCGGTGCAGCGAAAAGCCGCTCGCTCTGGCGGCCTTCGCGAGAATACAAAGAGCCCGGGGCGTGGATGATCCACGCCCCGGGCTCTTTCGTTTATCGGCTACTTCTGATCCATCGCGTGACGGCCGAAGTCCGGCATGGCCGTGTCCTGACCTGCCTGGATGATCGACCGCCGGATCGCGCGGGTGCGGGTGAAGAGATCGAACAGCTTGTCGCCGTCGCCCCAGCGGATTGCCCGCTGCAGATAGGCGAGGTCCTCGGAAAACCGCGACAGCATTTCGAGGATCGCGTCCTTGTTGTGCAGGCAGACGTCGCGCCACATGGTTGGGTCGGACGCGGCCAGGCGGGTGAAGTCGCGGAAACCGGACGCGGAATATTTGATGACTTCGGATTCGGTCACCGCTTCCAGATCGTCCGCCGTGCCGACGATGTTGTAGGCGATGATGTGCGGTAGGTGCGAGACGATCGCCAGCACCTTGTCGTGATGCTCGGCATCCATTTGCTCGACCATAGAACCAAGCGTTTCCCAGAACAGCCGCAGCCGCGCGATCGCTTCCTCGTCCTGGCCGTCCGGCGGCGTCAGGATGCACCAGCGACCGCGGAAGAGGCCGACGAAGCCGGCGTCCGGACCGGAATGCTCGGTACCGGCGATCGGATGCCCTGGCACGAAATGAACCGTGGCGGGCAGATGCGGCGCCATCTGGGCGATGACCGAGCCCTTGGTCGAGCCGACATCGGTGACGATCGCGCCAGGCTTCAGGTGGGCGGCGATTTCCGCGGCCACCGCACCGGACGCACCGACAGGCACCGACACGATGACGAGATCGGCACCGCGCACCGCATCGGCAGCCGACAGCGTATAGCGATCGCCAAGGCCAAGCTCCTCGGCGCGCGAAAGCGTCGCTTCGCTGCGGGTCGAGATCACCAGGGTTTGGGCGAGCTGCTTGTCTCGGATTTCCCGGGCGATCGATGAGCCGATGAGGCCGATGCCGATAAGTGCGATCGTTTCAAACTGCTGTGTCATCATTTCCGTCCCATGAATTCTGTCAGTGCCGCGATCACGCCCTCATTGGCTTCCTGCGAGCCGATGGTCATGCGCAGGGCATTGGGAAAGCCGTAGGCCGCAATCGCACGCAGGATGTAGCCGCGATGAGTGAGGAACGTATCCGCGTCGTTCGCACGCATGCCGTCCTCGTCCGGGAAATGGATGAGCACGAAGTTGGTAACCGATGGCGTGATCGTGAGACCGATCGATTCCACCGCGCGGCTGACACGCTCCAGCCAGACGAGGTTATGGTCGACCGCCTCAGCGACGAAGGCCTGATCGCGCACGGCCGCGGCACCGGCTGCAATCGCCGCCGCACTGAGGTTGAACGGCCCGCGCACGCGATCGACCGCGTCGATCACTTGCGGCGGAGCGTACATCCAGCCGATACGCAGACCGGCAAGACCGTAGATCTTGGAGAACGTCCGGGTCATGACGACGTTGCGGTTGGCCGACACCAGTTCGAGCCCGGCCGCATAATCGTTGCGCCGAACATATTCGGCATAGGCGGCATCGAGCACCAGAAGCACGCCCTCGGGCAGGCCCGCATGCAGACGGCGAACTTCGTCGACGGGAATATAGGTTCCAGTCGGGTTCGCCGGATTGGCGATGAAGACGATCTTCGTGCGCTCGGTGACCGCCGCGAGAATGGCATCGACGTCGACGGTCGCGTTGCGCTCCTTGACCATGACCGGCGTACCGCCGGCGGCCATGATCTGGATCTTGTAGACCACGAACCCGTGCTCCGTGATGATGCCTTCGTCGCCGGGCGCCAGATAGGTGTGGCACAGGAGACCGAGCAGTTCGTCCGAGCCGTTGCCGCACAGGATGTTTGCCGGGTTGAGCCCGTGCACAGCACCGATCGCCGCGCGCAGCGCCTGGGCCTGGCCGTCGGGGTAGCGCTCCAGGTTGAAGGCCGCGGCCTGGAAGGCCTCGATCGCCCTGGGGCTGGCGCCGAGTGGCGTCTCGTTGGACGAGAGCTTGTGGACCTTGGCGACACCGGGGGCATGCTCCTTGCCGGGCACATAGGCGGCAATGTCCAGAATGCCGGGACGCGGCTGCGGGCTCTTCGAGGCAAGGCTCATCGGATCAGCTTTCAAGGCAGGAAATGAGGCCAAGCCAATACCGGCGCAATCGGCATTTGTCGAGGGTCGGCAAGCCCGGCAGAGTGGCGATCAAGGCTGGGCGCGCGGGCGCTCCCGGGTGCTCGGGATACCCTGTGGCGCCAGCACCGGCACGAACACGCGCCGCGACGCACGCGCGGCAACCGGCAGGCCCTGATAAAGCCGCTTCTGCGCCTCCACCACGATCACGCCCGAGAAGACCGGCCAGAGCGAGCGGCCAAGCCGCTCGAAGCCCCGGCGCAGGCGCAGGATCATCTTCAGCTTCGACGGCGGGAAGAACAGTGCCTCCGACGAGGCGCCGGGTGTGAAGTTCGTCTCGCGCAGAAGCGCCGTCAGCTGACCGCGCGAATAGGGCCGCCCCGAGCCGAACGGCGTATGCTCCATGCGCGCCCAGACACCACGACGATTGGGCACGACGATCACCAGCCGGCCGCCCGGCGCCAGCACCCGCCAGATCTCCTTCATCGTCTCGCGCGGGCTTTCGGCAAATTCCAGCGAATGCACCATCAAAACCCGGTCGATGGAAGAATCGGGCAGCGGCAATTCCTCGTCGAACACCAGCGCGGTCGACGACAACTCGGCAACCGGCCAGTTCACCGCCCCCTGCCCCGCCGGCATGAAAGCAAAGGTCCGCTCCGTGTCCTTCCGGAAACGCTCGAGATAGGGCACGGCATAGCCGAGCCCGACAAGCCGCTCCTCGGGCAGGCGCGCCCAGACCGAAGACAGCGCAATGGTGACGGACTGTTCGGCCATGCGGCCCAGTTCGGAGTGATAGAATTCTCGGAGGTCGACGATATCGGTGTGCATGCGCAACATGTTAGCCTTGAAGCGGTAGACTTCAAGGCAAGCCTCGCTACATTCGGCGGCAGTCACCACAGCACCGCATGCTCATAGAGCGTGCAAAGGGGCGCTGTAGCGTTAAACTCGCCGCATGATTTGTCCTTTGATCGACCGCGATCGAAGGCGCCTGCAGCAGAAGCCCGATCGGAAGACACGCCATGGCCGCGCTCGAACTTGACCTCTTTCTTTGCCGCACCGACAATTTCGGCGTGCTGCTGCACGATCCGGTAAGCGGCGCCACCGCCTCGATCGACGCGCCCGAGGAGCAGCCGATCCTGGAGGCCCTGGAGCGGCGTGGCTGGACGCTCACCCATATCCTCACCACCCATCACCACGGAGACCATGTCGCGGCCAACGTCGCGCTCAAGGATCGTTTCGGCGCCACCATCATCGGGCCGGCGGCAGAGGCGGCCAATATCCCCGGCATCGACAGGAGCGTGCGTCACGCTGAACGCTTCGATTTTGCCGGCCACCCGGTCGACGTCATCGAGACGCCCGGCCACACCGCCGGCCATATCTGTTTCCACCTTCCTGAGGATAAGCTGCTCTTTGCCGCCGACACCCTGTTTGCGCTCGGCTGCGGCCGCCTGTTCGAGGGAACGCCGGAAACGATGTGGCAGTCGCTCAGCCGACTTCTCGCCCTGCCCGACGACACTACTGTTTATTTCGGCCACGAATACACGCTGTCGAACGCCCATTTCGCCGTGACGATCGACCCGGACAATGATGCATTGAGGGAGCGTGCGGCCGAGATCGAAGAAACCCGCTGCGATGGCGGCTTTACGGCGCCGACGACCATCGGCCTCGAAAGGCGCACCAACCCGTTCCTGCGCGCCGCCGACCCGAAGATCCGCGCGCATCTCGGCATGGAAGGGGCGACCGATGCGGCTGTCTTTGCCGAAATCCGCAAGCGCAAGGATAATTTCTGATGACGGCCGATCAGGAACTGACGCCGGCCGCCATCATCGAGATCCTTGGGCTGACGCGCCACCCCGAAGGGGGCTGGTATGTGCAGACCTTCCGCGACGCCAACGGCGGGCCGCGCGGCCACTCGACGGCGATCTACTATCTGCTGGAGCGCGGCGAGCGCTCGCACTGGCATCGGGTACGTGACGCCGCCGAGGTCTGGCATCACTATGCTGGCGCGCCGCTGGAGCTCAGCATTGCCGCCGACAGCGAGCCTGCAACGGTTCTGCGCCTCGGCCCCGGCATTCTCGGCGGCGAGCGCCCACAGGGGCTCGTGCCGCCCAACTGGTGGCAATCCGCCGTCTCGCTCGGCGACTGGACGCTTGTCGGCTGCACGGTGGCGCCGGGCTTCGATTTCTCAGTCTTCGAGATGGCGGCCCCCGACTGGGCGCCGCCTGAGAAATAGAGCATTTTCAGGAAAAGTGTGAAGCGGTTTTCCGCCCGGAAGGTTACTCTGCCGGCTGCACCGCCGTGCGCGCCTTACGAAAGATCATGTCCTTGGCCGCCAGCACCGCGCCGCCCGTCACGAAAAGGCATGCGGCGGCGATACGCCATGACGGCTCGGCAAAACCGAACAGGATGAGGATCAGCGTCGACAGAACCGGTGCGGCGTAGCTGGCAACGCCGAGCAGCTGGATATTGCCGTTCTTGACGCCGAAGTCCCAGGCATAGAAGGCGGCACCGACCGGCAGCAGGCCGAGGCCCGCAACCGCCAGCCACTCGAACGTCGTTTCCGGCCAGACGGTCGTCTCGAGACCAAGATGGCAGACGAACGAGAGAAGCGATGTCGCCAGGCAGAAGCCGGTGACGACGTCGGTCGAGACCGCCTCGAAGCGGCGCGTCAGCAGCGAATAACCGGACCAGGTGAAGGCGCACAGCAGGGCTGCGCCGTACCCCATCAGATAGGCGTCGTCAAAGGCGATACCGTTGCGGGCGATGATCATGATCGTTCCCATCAGGCCGGCAAAAGCGCCGGCAACGTGGTACCAGCGCAGCCGCTCGCCCGGCAATAGGGCAGAGCCGACGACGATCAGCAGCGGCCAGAGATAGGCGATCAGACCGGCTTCGACAGCCGGCGCGTTGCGAAGTGCGGTAAAGTAGAGAAAGTGATAACCGAAAAGACCGGCGATGCCGGTGATCCAGACCTTCGCCGGCTGCTTCAACAGCGCCAGCCGCTCCGGCTTCAGCGCGAGAACGACGACCCCCGGAATGCTGCCGATGAGGAAACAGATGGCTGACAACTGGAACGGCGGCATCTTGCCGGATGCAGCGGTAAACAGCGCCAGGAGCGACCACATCAAAATGGCGGTTGCACCGATCAACGTTGCCTTGAATTTCATGTCTTATCCCCTCGTGCAGCCTCCAACTGCATAATTCCTTAGATCGGAATCGATTTAAGGAGAAAATTATGCAGCAAGCTTCAAGCGCTACAGCGCAGCACGTCACGTTTGACGCGCTGCGCTGTAGCGGAAACCGGCGCGGATAAAATCACGACTCGGCGCGAAATGTTAGTACTCGGCGTGAAATGTTAGTGATAATCTCCACCATTCGGTGGATCAACCGCCGAATCGCGTCGCGGAAACCGTCACGGGGCCAAGCTTGGTCGGGATGCGCACATAGACGGGCGCATAGACATCGACGACATCAGATTTGGCAAACCAGATTTCCATGGTCTGCAGCTGCCTGAGATATTCGACGTCTTCGCGCCCCTTCTTGTAGCCCGCCTTCGGAACAAAGCGGATGCCGCAGACGATCACCTCGCCTTCGAATCCCTTGGTCTTGAACGGCCTGGTCCCCCTCGCCGACAGCTTGATGTCGAGACGCGATTCGCCGTCGAAGATCGGAAGGGTATTGGGGCAGACGCGGGCATTACCGGGAATGATAAGGCCGGACAAGGGATCGAGCACGTTGCGCATGTCGCGCGAGGTCACCGGCACCCAGTTCTTCGGCAGCGGCGTGCGCTTCGGATTCATGCTGGCATGCACGACGTTGCCGTTGCTGTAGGTGACGCTGATCGCCCGGCCCTTCTTGCCGCTGCGATAGGACATCGAATATTCGTTTGCGCGCAGATAGTCGCGGCCGATGACGCCGGAAACACGGGTCTGCCCCGAAGTCCGGCTGAAAATGTCGACGAGGCCGGCCGAATGCAGCGTTCCTGATATCGTGTAGCGATTCTTTACAAGCGCCGTATGGAACGACGCTCTCGCAAGCGGCAAACCGGCAAGCGAGATGCTGTAATCCGTCTGATGTTCGATATCTGCAGCAAGCGATGCTGTGGAAAACATTGCCACTGACAACAGCGCTACCGCGCGAGAACCGATGCGCAACTTCATGCCCTGAGAGATCCATTACTCGAATGCCGTCGCCATGCCTTGGAATGCAGGTCGTTTACGGCTTTTCTACGCCTTTTCCGACAGATCCGGCGGCCGGAACGCTACCGCATCATGGACCTCTGCTGCATCCGCAGGACAACAGATAGCGCATCGTAAATCAGCTTGGAATGACTCGCGTGAAGCATTATTGTGGCCGCGATCGAGCTTGCCTGATGCAGAAACAGCCGGGAGAAACGGCGGTTTTCCGAGAATGCAAGAGGTTTGGCTTGACGGGCGGGCTGTCTCTGACTATAGAACCGCAACTTTCCAATAATGGCCAACAGGAACGCGGCCTGGGCTCTGGGCCCGCTACCGCATCGTCCGGCGGCGATAAAGAGAATAGGTGTACCATGTCCCGTAGTTGCGAATTGACCGGCAAGGGCGTCCAGTCGGGCAACAATGTCAGCCACGCCAACAACAAGACCAAGCGCAAGTTCCTTCCGAACCTGTGCAACGTCACGCTGATTTCCGATGCTCTCGGCCAGCGCTTCCGCCTGCGCGTTTCCGCAGCGGCTCTCCGCTCGGTTGAACACCGCGGTGGTCTTGACGCTTTCCTCGTGAAGGCCGACGAGAACGAGCTGAGCATGCGCGCTCGCCTGCTGCGCCGTCAGATCGTCAAGAAGAACGCTGAAGCCGCTGCCGCTTAATCAGCGCCAGCGTCTGTCTTCGACACGACTTTAAAAAGGCTTGCGGGTTTATCCGGCAAGCCTTTTTCTCGTGTTTAATTTGCAGATTTTCATCGGCCCGGCGTTCAAGCCTGGCTTCCGCTCAACTGGTGGCATCTCCCAGGATAAAAAAATGCTGATCAACCGCACGTTCTTCATCTATGTCGCGTTCATGACCTTGGTGGTCGTGGCCTCAAACTTCCTCGTTCAGTATCCGCTGCCGGGCTCGATCGCCGGCATGCAGCTCGGCGACCTCCTGACCTGGGGTGCCTTCAGCTATCCCTTCGCGTTCCTCGTCACCGACCTGACCAACCGCCATTTCGGCCCGCGCATTGCGCGTCGTGTCGTCGTTGTCGGCTTCCTCGTGGCGATCGTTCTGTCCTTCTTCGCAGCGACGCCGCGCATCGCCATCGCTTCCGGCTCCGCCTTCCTGTTCGGCCAGCTGCTTGATATCTCCGTGTTCAACAAGCTCCGCCGCCAGAGCTGGTGGCATGCGCCGCTGGCAGGCTCGCTGATCGGCTCGGCGCTCGACACGGCCATGTTCTTCTCCTTCGCCTTTGCGCCGTTCTTCGTGTTCTTTGGGCCGAATGACAGCTTTGCGCTGGAGACAGCACCGCTGCTCGGCATCCTTGCGACCGAGGCTCCGCGCTGGATCTCCTGGGCGCTCGGCGACCTGACGGTGAAGATCCTCTGCGGCATCATCATGCTTTTGCCCTACGGCGCGCTGATGAGCGTGATCAAGCCGATGCCATCAGGCAAGGCGACAGCCTGATACTACAGCGCCGCGCGTCTTATAGACGCGCAAAGGTCGCTGTAGCACTTTGAATTGCTGCATGTTTTGATCCTTAAATCGAATACGATTTCAGGAAACATGCAGCAGCAGAACAAGTGATTGATGACGGGGCCGAATGGCCCCGTTTTCATTTGATCAGGCGGAATTCCAGCATCAGATTGCGCTCGAGGATCGAGTGGTTGTCATCGGAGATGACGATGACGCGGACATCGCCACTGGCGCCAGCGACCACGTCGAGGCCCTCCATGTTGTCGATCTGATAGCCCATGTCGGCTTCGAGAATGACGTCGCCGTCGACCACGGCGCCAGGCCGAATGCTGGCTCCCGGAATGCGGCGGATGCGCATGCCGAGACCGGAGGCGAAGTTGAACCGACGTTCCAGCAGCAGAAGGTCGCCATCGGGCAGGAAAGCGCCGTCGGTAACGGCGTAGGGATCGGTACGGGTAACGGCAAAGGCGCCCTTCATCGGGCCATCGAGAATGCCTGCCAGAAGATTGTCCGCCTTGTCGACGCTGCGCTCGGACACGGTGACGGCAGCGCCGCCGAGCGGGCCATCCTTCGGCGAAATCGCCACGGTCTCAAGCCCGCCATTGTTGCGCAGCTCGGTTGTTGGAAATGGCAGCGGCATGCTGCCGACCGGCCCCGAAGTCGAGAAACCCGGATCCGGGTAGATATCGATGCGGTGGGCCTGCTCGTAGCTGACGATCACCTCGCCCTCGCGCAGTGCCAGACCTTCGGAATCCACCTTCCATTTCTCCAGCCCGACCGCGCCGCTCCTGTCCGCCATCGGTGTTGCCGTCAGGTCCGTGAGACCGGAAAGCCTGCCGTTCGCATCACGGATCACCGCCCCTTCGAGCCAATGCCCCGTATCCATGACGGCGACGAAGGAGGTGCCATCCGGCCGGAATCGGATCGCGGATACGGCGCCGAACAGCGCATTGGAAGACGTCATCTCCAGGCCGCCGATGAATTCCAGCTGACCGAACCGCGTCTGGTTGGAGCCGACCTTGAATGGGTCTATCTGCCGGCTGCGAATGGGCAGCGTCTCGCTGCCGCCGGCGGCCAAAGCCACGCCGGTCGAGGCCAACAGGGAAAGAACGAGGAGACCGCGGCCAAGCATCTGGGGGAGTTCCTTCGGGCGGGCAGAATAGGCGGGGAGGAGATGGCAACCGCGGCAGCGGCCTAGGGGATGAACGGGGCGACAGACGGTCGCCCCGGTTTCGCGAAAGATTAGCTAGCGCGGCGCATGCGCCCCGGACGGCGGCGCATGCTTTCGTCTTCGAACAGATCGGCGAGCTGCTCGGTCATCGCGCCGGCCAGTTCATCCGCATCGACGATGGTCACGGCGCGGCGATAATAGCGCGTTACGTCGTGACCGATGCCGATTGCCAAAAGCTCGACCGGCGAGCGCGTCTCGATCTGCTCGATCACGGCACGCAGGTGCCGTTCGAGATAGTTGCCCGGATTGACCGACAGCGTCGAGTCGTCGACCGGCGCGCCATCGGAAATCATCATCAGGATGCGGCGCTGCTCGCGCCGCGCCATCAGGCGCTCATGCGCCCAGATCAGCGCCTCGCCGTCGATGTTTTCCTTGAGCAAGCCCTCGCGCATCATCAGGCCGAGATTGCGGCGTGCACGCCGCCACGGCGCATCGGCCGACTTGTAGATGATATGGCGCAGATCGTTGAGGCGGCCCGGCGATTGTGGCTTGCCACCGGCCAGCCACTTCTCACGCGATTGCCCGCCCTTCCACGCCTTGGTGGTAAAGCCAAGGATCTCGACCTTGACGCCGCAGCGCTCCAGCGTGCGCGCAAGGATGTCGGCGCAGGTCGCGGCAACCGTGATCGGCCGGCCGCGCATGGAGCCGGAATTGTCGATCAGGAGGGTCACGACCGTATCGCGGAAATTGGTATCCTTCTCGCGCTTGAACGACAGCGGCTGCATCGGATCGATGACGATGCGCTGCAGGCGCGCAGTGTCGAGATAGCCCTCTTCCAGGTCGAACTCCCAAGAGCGGTTCTGCTGCGCCATCAGGCGGCGCTGTAGCCGGTTTGCAAGCCGCCCGACGGCACCTTGAAGGTGCGAGAGCTGCTTGTCGAGGAACGCGCGCAGCCGGTCGAGTTCCGCCTCGTCGCAGAGCTCTTCCGAGGCGATGGTCTCGTCGAACTCGCGGGTGAAGACGGTGTAGTCGACTTTCTCGTTGAAGTCGGCAAACGGCTGGTTCGGGCGCTTGACCTCGCCGGGCGTCTCGCTGTCCTCGTCACCCTCGTCCTGCAGGTCGTCGTCGGAGATCTCCGCGCCGTCCATCTCGCCTTCTTCCATCTGCTCTTCAGCAGCCTGGTTTTCGTCGGCAGGGGCCGCATCGTCGCCGGCTTCCTCGTCGCTGGCGTTTTCGTCCTGCTCCTGGCTGCGCGGCTGATCCTCGTCGGTCTCGCTTTCCTGCTCGTCCGGCTCGATGTCGTCGTCGCCGTATTTCTCGGCAACATCCATCGATGTCAGCATATCGCGCACGACGCGGGCGAAAGCCTGCTGGTCGTTGAGCGTCGACGACAGATTCTTGATGTCGCCGGCAGCCTTCTCCTCGATGAAGTCGCGCCAGAGATCGAGCACCTTACCGGCGGATGCCGGCGGCTTCTCGCCGGTCAGCTTCTCGCGCACCAGCAAAGCAACAGCCTCGCCGAGCGGTGCATCGGCCTGCTTGCTGATCGCGCCGAAATTGGCCTTGGAATATTTCTCTTCGAGCATCGAACTCAGGTTCTTGGCAACGCCTTCCATGCGCAGCGAGCCGATCGCCTCGACACGCGCTTGCTCGACGGCATCGAAGATCACCCGCGCGTCGGCGCCCTGCGGCGACATCGTCGCGTGGACGCGTGCGTCATGACAGGCCTTGCGCAGCGCCATGCTGTCGCCGAGACCGCGCGTCACGGCAAGTTCCTGCCGCGTCGGCCGCTTGGAGATTTCGGGCAGACGGATGCGTTCGCCTGTTATGCCCGGTCGCTCGTTGGCAAAAGCCACCTCGACCTCGGCATCGCCCGCGATCGATCGGATGCAGCCGGAAAGCGCCCGCTTGAACGGTTCGGCTGCATTTTCGCGCGTGGTCGGCTTTGCCTTGGAGTTCGAGCTCACGACAGTTCCTTCTTCAGCCAGATGCGATGATGCCTGGTGGGGCATCATCGAGTTTGCCACAGGGTCACAAGTCCGCCTTTCCCGGGGAAAGACGGACGATGGATCAGGCGGTGGCTTCAAGCACGATGTTGGCAGCGCTTTCCTTCAGCTCGATGCCGAAAGCGCGCTGATAATGCTCGGCGACAAGCGCCCGCTCCAGCTCGTCGCACTTGTTGAGGAAGGTCACGCGGAAGGCAAAGGCGATATCGCCGAAGATATAGGCGTTCTCGGCCCAGGTGATGACCGTACGCGGGCTCATGACCGTCGACAGGTCGCCATTGATGAAGGCGGCGCGGGTAAGATCGGCAACGCGCACCATCTTCGATACCGTCTCGCGGCCCTTGTCGGCGGTAAAGCCCTTGACCTTGGCGGCGACGATATCGACTTCCTTGTCATGCGGCAGGTAGTTGAGCGTCGTCACGATCGACCAACGGTCCATCTGCGCCTGGTTGATCTGCTGCGTGCCATGGTAGAGGCCGGTGGTATCGCCGAGACCGACCGTGTTGGCGGTTGCAAACAGGCGGAATGCCGGGTGCGGACGAATGACGCGGCTCTGGTCGAGCAGCGTCAGGCGGCCGGAGGATTCCAGCACGCGCTGAATGACGAACATCACGTCCGGGCGGCCGGCATCGTATTCGTCGAAGACGAGCGCGACGTTGTGCTGGTAGGCCCAGGGAAGGATGCCGTCCTTGAACTCGGTGACCTGCAGGCCGTCCTTGACGACGATCGCGTCCTTGCCGACGAGGTCGATACGGCTGACATGGCTGTCGAGGTTGACGCGCACGCACGGCCAGTTGAGGCGCGCTGCGACCTGCTCGATGTGGGTGGACTTACCGGTTCCGTGATAACCCGAGACCATCACGCGTCGGTTATGGGCAAAGCCTGCGAGAATGGCGAGCGTGGTTTCGCGGTCGAAGAGGTAGTCCGGATCGAGATCCGGCACGTAGGCGTCGGCCTTCGAGTAGGCGGGAACGCGCAAATCCGTGTCAATGCCGAAAACGTCCCGAACCGAGACGGTTGTGTCGGGGAGGTTGGAAATGTCGAGGTCAATCTTGCTCATCATGTCTCCAGAGCGGCCACCGGACGGCACCCGCGCATTCGCCTGCAAAAGTGCTTCTGTAATAATCCGCGTTGTTAGCAGAAACCAGCCTGTTTTAACAATTGGTAGGCTTGAATTACTGCGCGAAAACGCTCCTCCGATCCCCTGTCCCCGCCATTGGCATCAGGGTGGTGTTTCTTGACCAGATCCTTGTAGGCCGCCTTGATATCGCTGGCTGTCGCCGAAGCGCTAAGGCCGAGCGTTTCATAGGCCTTGGCTTCGAGCGTCTTCAGCTTGCGCTGGCGCGGCTCAGGACGGCCGGCGCGCGCTTTTGCCTCACTGACGAACCCGAAGGGATCGCGCATGCGCGCCTGCGCCCCGGCAGAGCCCGAACGGGTCTGCGATTGGGTCGGACTATTCTTGGCATTCTTGTTGACGCCGACCGTCCAAGTCGGACGATGCCCGGTCACCGCTTCCTTCTGATAGCGCGCGACTTCGCTGTCGGACAGACCGGAGAAGTAGTTGTAGCCCTTGTTGTATTCCTTCACATGCTCGAAGCAGAACATGAAATACTGCCCCTCGGCGTTGCGGCCGACGGGTGCGCGATGAACGCCCTTCTTGTCGCAGCCGTCCCACTGACAGGTGGGGGCGGCCGGCTCTGCGCGCGGCTCGACCTTGCGCCGTGTCCGAATGCGATCGAAGTATTTTGAATCGAGTCTCATGGCGCTCATTATGGGGGTTGGCCGGGGCCACAACAAGAATTGACAAAGCGGAATGTTGCTGGCTTTGTGCGGGCATTTTGCGCCGCCTAGGCCGCGCTGCCGGACCCGACCAACATAAGGGCATCCAGCAACCAAGGAAATGGGACGGAAGAATGTCGCTGCGGGACACGATCGAACAGAAATTGACCGAAGCCTTCCACCCCGAACGGCTGGCCGTGATCAACGAGAGCCACCTGCATGCGGGTCATCAACCTGATTTCGACGGCGGCGGCGAAACCCACATGCGGGTCCGCATCGTTGCCGACGCCTTTGCCGGCATGAGCCGAGTGGCGCGCCATCGCGCCATCAACGACCTGTTGAAGCCCGAACTCGACGCCGGCCTGCACGCGCTGGCCGTCGAGCCTGCAGCCCCCGGTGAGCCGACGCGCTGGTAGGCATCAGCCGATCGGCGTCTGGTCCTCGGCCGGGCGGATCCTGAGTTTCGTGATCCGGTTCTTCACCCGCTTCATCACGATGAAGCGCTTGCCATGGAAGGTGAAGGCCTGGCGCTCCTCCGGGATGCTTTTCGACTCGTGGATCACCAAACCGGCGACCGTCGTCGCTTCCTCATCCGGCAGTGACCAGTCGAGCGCACGGTTGAGGTCACGGATCGGCACCGAGCCGTCGACCACGATGGACCCGTCTGCCTCCTGGCGAACACCCTGGATATCGAGATCGTGCTCGTCGGCGATATCACCGACGATCTCCTCCAGAATATCCTCCAGCGTCACCAGTCCCTGAACCTGACCGTATTCGTCGACGACGATAGCAAGATGCAGCTTGCGGCGCAGGAAGGCGTTGAGCTGGTCCTTGAGGTTGGTCGTGTCGGGGACGAACCAGGGTTTCTGCGCGATCTTGACGATGTCGAGGTTTTCCGGCTCGACATCCGGCTCGGCAAGCGCGCGCAGCAGATCTTTCGAATGCACCACCCCGATGATGTTGTCGGTGGAGCTCCGCCACAGCGGCAGGCGCGTGAACGGGCTCTGCAGGATATCGCGCACGCAGATTTCAGGCGGATCGTCGGCGTTGATCGCCCGCATATTGGTGCGGTGGATCATGATGTCGGAAATCTCGAGTTCCCCGAGATCGAGCACGCCGCCGAGCCGATCCCGGTCGGCCTTGATGACCGAGCCTTCGCGGTGCAGCAGGTCGACTGCGCCGCGCAGCTCGTCATGCGCCGAAAGCATCGACATGTCGGACGAAAGGTTGACGCCGAAGAGAAACAGGATGCGCCGCACGATGCCGTTGACAAGGCTCGACAGCGGCCCGGCCACGGCGACGAAGGGGCGAACCAGCGGCGCGACGGCAAGTGCAAAGCGATCCGGCGACGCAATCGCCCAACTCTTCGGCAGCACTTCGGAAAAAATTACCAACAGCACGGTCATGACGACCGTGGCGATCGCCACGCCCGAATTGCCGAGCAGGCCGATCAACAGGCTCGTCGTCAAGGACGAGGCGAGAATGTTGACGAGGTTGTTGCCGATCAAAAGCGCGCCGATCAGCCGATCGCGGCGCTCGATCAGGCGATTGACGATACCCGCCCGCTCGTCGCCATTGTTCTCAAGCGAATGCATGCGCGAGCGCGAAGCCGCAGTCAGAGCCGTTTCGGAGCCCGAAAAGAAAGCGGAAAACAATAGCAGGCAGAAGACCGCGGCAATCGACAGCCAGTATTCGCCGAGAAATGCCAGGAATGCTTCGCCGGTCATTGCGGGTGCTTTTCCCTCAGGAAGCTCAGGACCTCGGAGGCCGGCACATCGTCGGCGACGAAGGACTGGCCGATGCCCCGGGTCAGGATGAAGGTGAGCTTGCCGCCCTTGACCTTCTTGTCCTGGGCAATCGCGTCCATCAGCTTTTCAGCCGGCGGCAGGCTACCGGGGATTTCGGTCATGCGCGTCGGCAGGCCGACGGCTCTCAAGTGCGTTTCGACCCGGCTCGCATCATCGGCGCTCGCAAGGTTCATGCGCGTCGAGAATTGATGCGCCAGCACCATGCCGATCGCCACGCCCTCGCCATGCACCAGGCGGGCGCTGTCGTATTCGGTGGCGGCTTCCAGCGCGTGGCCGAAGGTGTGGCCGAGGTTGAGCAGTGCACGCAAACCGTTCTCGCGCTCGTCCGCCGCCACGACATCGGCCTTGGCCTGGCAGCTCACTGCGATTGCCTCGATGCGCGCAGCCCCGCCGGAAAACACCGCCTGCCAGTTTTTCTCCAGCCAGGCGAAGAAGTCCGGCTTGTCGATCAGCCCGTATTTCGCAACCTCGGCATAGCCGGCGCGGAATTCGCGCGGGCTCAGCGTGTCGAGCACATCCGTGTCGGCAAGCACCAGATCCGGCTGGTGGAAAACGCCGATCAGGTTCTTGCCGTGCGGCGAATTGATACCGGTCTTGCCGCCGACCGAGGAATCGACCTGCGCCAGCAGCGATGTCGGGATCTGGATGAAGCGCGAGCCGCGACGCACGATACCGGCCGCAAAGCCGGTCAGGTCGCCGATGACACCGCCGCCAAGCGCGATCACCGCGTCGTTGCGCTCGATCCGTGCACCGAGTATGGCTTCGCAGGCGGGAATGAGATGCTCGAAACTCTTGGTCTTTTCGCCCGCCGGCAACACCAGCGACACGGCTTCGATGTCTCTCTGCTTCAGGCTCGCCATCAGCGGTTCGAGATAGCGCGGACCGACGTTTTCGTCGGTGATGACGGCCACCTTGCGCCCCTTGAGGCGCGAGGCGATCTCGTTGCCGGCAGCAGCGATCAGCCCCGGACCGATCAGAATGTCATAGGAACGATCACCGAGATCGACGCGAACCTTGCGCTCGGCAGCAGGCATCACATGGCTATTCATCATTTGGCACTTTCCGGAAATCTATGACGGCGGTGAGAACGTCCTCCACCATCGTCTCCTTGCTCACATCGCGCGACATCACCGTCAGATCGGCTTCGGCGTAGATCGGGTAGCGGGCGCGCATCAGGTTTTCGAGCGTCTGCTTGGGGTTCTCGGTCTTCAACAGAGGACGTGTGTCGCGCTTGTTGACCCGCTCCCAGAGCACGTCCAATTCGGCATTGAGCCAGATCGTCAAGCCGCCGCGCTTGATCTGGCGGCGCGATCGCTCGTTGATATAGGCGCCGCCGCCGGTGGAAACGACACGGGGGCCGGTGCGCAGCAGGCGTTTCAACACACGTGCTTCCAGCGCCCGAAATTCGTCCTCGCCGTAGCGGGCAAAGAGATCGCTGATCGTCATGCGCGAGACGCGCTCGATCTCGTGGTCGGAATCGACGAAGGGAATGCCGAGCGCCTGCGCCGCCAACCGGCCGATCGCGGATTTTCCGGCGCCCATCAGGCCGATGAAAACGAGATTGCGTTTACCGAGCGCAAGCTTCGCCCGTTCGGCAAGCGTCGCGGAAACCGGTTCGATCACGTCGTTCATTGGACTTCTTATTCCCCATTCCCTTCCGGTATCGACAAATCGGGGTGGAGCGTCAAGCCGTCGCGCGCGTCCGTGCATGCTTCTTGAACTTGGCGAAAGGGGCGTTCATATAGATCGGGCATCTACCAAAGTGCGGCGCGTCCGGTCCAGCGCGCACACGGTTGCCCCAGCACATTCAACGGCTGCATGATTTTATCCTTAAATTCGTTCCGGTTTAAGGGATCCTGCGGAGGAAACTGAAATGCCCACCCTCTTCCGGTTCCTGTTCTTCTGCGGCGTCATCGCCGGGCTGATCTACGGCACGATGATCGCGCTCGTCACCTTCGTCGAGCCGGTCGAGCGCAACGTGACCGTGAAGATCCCATCCGAACGGGTCAACAAGACACAATGAGCGATCTTTCCGCGGCACACGTCGAGGCCTTCCTCGAAATGATGAGCGCCGAACGCGGCGCCGCCGTCAATACGCTGCAATCCTACGAGCGCGATCTGGAAGACGCCTTGTCCCACATGCGCGGCCGCGGAACGGGGCTGACGAGTGCGGCGACCGACGATCTCCGGCATTATCTCGCCCATCTGGCGGGCCAAGGCTTCAAGCCGTCCTCGCAGGCGCGCAGGCTGTCGGCGCTCAGGCAGTTCTACAAATTCCTCTATGCAGAAGGCCTGCGCACCGACGACCCGACAGGCATACTCGATGCGCCCAAAAAGGGTAGAAGCCTGCCGAAGACGCTGAGCATCGACGACGTGTCACGACTGATCGGCCGGGCCGAGACCGAAGCCGAGGCGACGGCAGGCGGACCGGAGCGGCTTTCCAAGCTGCGCATGCACGCTTTGATGGAGCTTCTTTATGCCACCGGCATGCGTGTCAGCGAACTGGTGTCGCTGCCCGCAAGCGTGCTCGCCCAGAACGGGCGCTTTCTCGTCGTCCGTGGCAAGGGCAACAAGGAGCGGCTGGTGCCGCTCTCCCAGGCCGCGATCCGCGCGATGCGTCTTTATGGGGCAGCCCTCGAAGAAGAAACGGCAAAAGCCGACAGGGGCGAGCGCGAAAGCCCGTGGCTGTTTCCGTCAACGGCAAAGGCAGGTTTTCTCCCCCGCCAGGTCTTTGCCCGCGACCTGAAATCACTGGCGGCGCGTGCCGGCATCCGCGTGGCGACGATCTCGCCGCATGTGCTGCGTCATGCCTTCGCCAGCCACCTGCTTGCCAACGGCGCCGACCTTCGTGCCGTCCAGGAACTGTTGGGTCACTCGGACATTTCGACGACACAAATCTATACACATGTTCTGGAAGAACGGCTGCACGACCTCGTGCAAAACCATCACCCTCTTGCCAAACAGGCGAAAAAACAGGATTAGGACCGCCGGGCAGGCTGGTTTCGGCCGGCAGATCCTTGTGGCAAAACGATCGGAAACGCATCTCATGCACAACTATCTCGATTTCGAAAAACCTATCTCCGACCTCGAAGGCAAGATTCTCGAACTGAAGAAGCTCGCTGGCGAAGACGAGAGTGTGAACACTTCGGATGAGGTCGAACGGCTCGAGACACGGGTCCGCGATGCGATGGCCGAGATCTATTCGAAGCTGACGCCGTGGCAGAAGACCCAGGTCGCCCGCCACCCCTCGCGTCCGCATTTCCTCGATTACGCCTCGGAACTGTTCACCGAGTTCACGTCGCTTGCCGGCGACCGCAACTATGGCAATGACGAGGCCATCCAGGCCGGGCTTGCGCGTTTTCGCGGCATGCCTGTCGCCGTCCTCGGTCAGGAAAAAGGCAGCGATACCAAGTCGCGCATCAAGCACAACTTCGGCAGCCCGCGCCCTGAAGGCTACCGCAAGGCGATCCGGGTCATGGAAATGGCCGACCGCTTCGGCCTGCCGCTGATCACGCTGATCGACACCGCCGGTGCCTATCCCGGCGTCGGCGCGGAAGAACGCGGCCAGGCGGAAGCCATCGCCCGCTCGACGGAAATGTGCCTGAACGTGCGCGTGCCGATCGTCACCGTCGTCATCGGCGAAGGCGGCTCCGGCGGCGCAATCGCGATCGCCACCGGCAACCGCGTCTATATGCTCGAGCATGCGATCTACAGCGTCATCTCGCCGGAAGGCGCAGCCTCGATCCTCTGGCGCGATTCGACCCGCGCCAAGGAAGCCGCCAGCAACATGAAGATCACCTCAGAGGACCTGAAGGCGCTCGGCGTGATCGACGGCATCATTCCCGAGCCTGTCGGTGGCGCGCACCGCGATCCGCAATCGGTGATCGCCCGCACCGGAACGGTGATTGCCGACGCTCTGAAGGAATTGTCCGGACGCAACGGCGACGAATTGCGCACCGATCGCCGACAGAAGTACCTGAATATCGGCCGGAACCTCTGATCCGACGCGATTGTTCGCCGAAAATTCGCAACCACAAATCGGACTGTGGCCAAATCTTGGCCATATTCGTACGGTCATGAACAACGGCGTGCGCAGCGTGCCCTGCAGGGTTAAGAATTCGTGAAGTATAATGGCTTACTGATTCCCTAAGGGCCCTTCTGCGAACGCGGCTCTCACTGACGAATTTTGGTTTGAACGGGCTTTCGCCGATGCGCTTGAGAAACCTTGTAGCCACCGCCGCTGTCGCCGCGCTGCTTGCCGGCTGCACCAACGATGCCCTGGATACGGCGACGGTCGATCTTTCGACTGTCAAGAACAAGACCGAATATCAGCTCTCGAGCAAGATGAGCGCCAAGATGAGCGAGCTCGGGATGCAGAAGACATCCCCGATCGCGCTGCGCATCTTCAAGGAAGAAGGCACGCTCGAAGTCTGGAAGGCCAACACGTCCAACCGCTTCCAGCTCTTGAAGAGCTACAAGATTTGCGCCTGGTCGGGCAAACTTGGTCCGAAGGTGAAAGAAGGCGACCGTCAGGCGCCGGAGGGCTTCTATCCGCTGTTCCCGCAGCAGCTGAATCCCAACTCGAAATACTATCTGGCGATCAACACCGGCTACCCCAACACCTATGACCGCGCCAACGGCCGTCAGGGTACGCATCTGATGATCCACGGCGCCTGTTCGTCGTCCGGCTGCTACTCGATGACCGACGAGCAGATGATCGAGATTTTCGCCATGGCGCGCGACGCCTTCAAGGGCGGACAGCAGAGCGTCCAGCTGCAGGCATTTCCTTTCCGCATGACCGCCGAGAACATGGCGCGTCATCGCAACAATCCCAACATCGATTTCTGGAACATGTTGAAGGTCGGCTACGATCAGTTCGAAGTCACCAAGCGTCCTCCGGAAATCAATGTCTGCGAGAAGAAATACGTCTTCAACCAGCAGGGCAGCGCCGCCTTCAACCCGGGCGGCACGTGCCCGGCGATGTCGACCCCACCTGCCTTGCAGATGGCCATGTCGACTTTCGAAAAGGGCTATAAGCTCGACTACGACAAGGCCATGAAGAAGTATGACGGCATGGTCTGGTATGAGCCGAGCGAGGCCGAGCGCAAGGCGATCGTCGCCAAGCAGCGCACCGGCCGCGAGCTTGCCTACGCGCCGACCGGCAATTCGATCGATGCCGGCAAGCTGATGAAGGCAAGCGACCTCGAAAAGAAGCTAGCCGCGCAGAAGGAAGCCGAAGAAACCAAGCTGGCTGTCGAGATCCAGAAGAAGGAACTGGAAAAGGCGACACAGGGTGGCACCCATGTGCCGGTTCCGGCCGCCAACCCGATCCCCCAGCCCGTGCTGCAGGCAGCCGTCGAGCAGCCGGCCAAGAAATCCTTCTGGAGCCTGTTCTCCAGGAGCGAACCCGCAGAACAGGCACCGGCACCCGTCGCCGAAGCTCCGGAGCAACAGGCTGCCGTTCAGCCGCAGACACAACCGGCAGGCACAGCGGCAAAGCAGACACGGTCGGCTGGAGCCCAGCAAAAGGTTCAGCCCGAGACGACCGCCGTGGCATCGGCAAATGCCGAAGGCGCCGTCGAGCCTGCAGCCGAAGCGCCTGTTGCCGTGGAGCAGCCACCGAAGAAGCGGCCGTTCTGGAAGATCTGGGGCAATTGATGCCTGGCGAAGAGAAGACGATTTACGACCTCAGGGGGCTTAAGTGCCCCCTTCCCGTTTTGAAGGCGCGCAAACGCATCGCCTCCATGGCTGCAGGCGCGCTGCTCGAGATCGAGACGACCGATCCGATGGCGGTGATCGATATCCCGCATTTCTGCCGGGAAGACGGCCACAGCCTCGAAGCGGCCTCGCCGGCCGACGGCGGTTATCGCTTTCTGATCCGCAAGGGCGCTTGAAGCCAAACAGCAGCGTCCTTGGTCTTGAACCGTCCGCACCGCGTCCCTTGTGTAATGCGTTCGCGCTGGCAGACCTGATGCGACGCATGCGCCCGTGGGTCGGGTTTCCTTGACGAAAGGCGTGGCCGTGTTGATAGGGCAATCGTCGTCGCGGTCCTCAGTGGAGCGGATGAGGGCGATGAAGCGCAAAATGGATCGGAATATCGTCCGCGGTTGCGAACTGGCCAGCCACCCCTATGAGCAACGGATCGTCATTCTCGAGCGGAACGGTGCTATCGCCACCCCCGGTGATCAGGTGAGACCATGGTGGAAGAATTGGACGCGCAGCGAAGCCGTCGTCAGCGCGACGAATAACGTCGTGTGATTTTCGCGACCAAAGGCCCGTTCGACCACCGACTAAGGTCCCCTAGAGTCGGACCTTAGTCGCCGCTAGATTTTGCAGGATCGTACAGAGTGAATGTCTGCCAAACTGACAACCAGCGTGCGAAATCCGATTTATCGCGTTTTTTGCCTGTGATGCCGGAATTGGCGGTCGCATTTTTAAAGAACAGGGAACATAAAAACACTAGCAGGTGATCGGGCAAATTTCATGGACTCCGTTGGGAACGACACAGAAACCGCCAAGCAAACCTTCCTGCTGAACCTGCGCCAGGCAGCAACCTTGAGAAACCTGCTGTCGACATTCCAGCGACTGCGGCTTGAGGTGCAGTTCATCATCATTGCCTCCTTCGTCGTTGTGGCGTTGATGATCGCACTCGCGGTCTGGACGACGAACCGTCTGGAAAAGACCGTCTTCAATAGCGTCGGCTCGCTCGGCGCTGCCTATCTCCAGACATTTGTTGCGCCGCTGATCTCCGAGGAGGACATCAAACGCGGCGTGCTGCCGCCATTCGTCGAAGACAAACTCAAGCAGCTGCTGGGCACCAGCGCGCTCGGCCAGCATGTCCACGAGCTGAAGATCTGGGGGCCAGACGGAAGCCTGATGTATTCGACTTCGGGCAAGGAGATCGACGAGGAGGTTGTCTTCGAAGAGCTACAGCGCGCCTTGGCGGGCGAGATCGTCGTTTCGCGTACGATGATCGAGAAACACGAATACACCGGTGACGAGCAGCGCGGCATGTACATCGAGGTCTACGCCCCGCTCGTGCGAAACGAAGCCGGCAAGGTGCTGTTGGTCGGTGAATTCTACGAGCGCCCCGATTTCCTGGTGGGCGAACTGTCGACGGCCTGGCGGGAGACGATCAGCATCGTGCTTCTCGTCTCGGTCCCGATGCTGGCGCTCCTCTTCCTGATCGTTCGTAGCGGCAGCCTGCTCATCGATCGCCAACACGCCGCCATCCGCCACAGCCTGCGACGCGCGCTGGAACTCTCCAACCAGAACCGACGGCTGCGTGGGGCTGCGGAAACGGCGCGGCTCGAGGCCGGCAAGCTCAATGAGATGATCCTCGACCAGATCGGTACGGATCTGCACGATGGTCCGGTCCAGCTGTTGACCTTGCTGAAGCTGAGGCTGAGCGATATGGCCACGCAACCGATCGGCGGCCAGTCAGCGGATCCGGTAAGGCGGCAGGATATCGACAAGCTGGTCAGTACGGTTACGACGGCACTTGAGGAGCTGAGGAACATTTCGACCGATCTCGTGCTGCCGGAGCTCGACGACATGTCGCTCAGCGACACGATCCAGCTTGCGGTAAGGCGGCACGTGGATGTCATCGGCCGCGAGATCGATGTTGTCGGACTGATCGCCTCGCAGACGGTCGATCCACACCTCAACATCTGCGTCTATCGTTTCATCCAGGAAGCCCTGATGAACAGCGAGCGACATGCGCCGGGCAACCGCCAGCACCTGCGCTACGGCACGCGCCATAACCGCCTCTTCATCACCGTGGCCGATGTGGGCACCGCACCATCGACGACTGTGTCCGTGCGCAGCACCGGCCGCACAGGGCTCGGCACCATCACGCAGAAGCGCCGCATTCGCGCATTTGGCGGTCGCATGCGTACCATCCGCCGGGCGAGCGGAACGGTGGTAACAGCGGTTCTGCCACTCGATCACAGCGGCGGCTCGTTCGATCGTCACTAGAGCATGTCGTCACCGCAAAACCGCTTTGCGCGACATGCGCTAGTTGATGCGCCGTGATGCGCTGCGTTCGGCAGAGCCGTCCGGCAACACATCCAGGCGCTGCGCCGCCAGCACCACTTCCACACGGTTCCTGACGTCGAGTTTCTGCATCAACACCGTCATGTAATGCTTGACGGTCTTTTCGCTGATATCGAGGCAGGCCGCTATTTCGCGGTTGGTGCTGCCACGCATGAGATGGCGAACGATCTGCTCTTCGCGCAGGCTCAGGCGTCGTTGTGCCTGGGATCGCCGACGGATTTCCGCTGTCTTCATGGCCATGATGACCTTGGTCGCGAACCCCGCCGTGATGAACGTTTCACCGTCATAGACCGTGCGTATGGCCTCGTGCAGGTCGCTGGCGCTGCTGCCCTTCAGCACATAGCCAGAGACCCCGTAGTTCAGGACTTGTATCGCGGTTTCAATGCTTGAATTTGCGGTGAAGACGATGATCCGCGTGTCTTTGTATTTTTGCGTAACCAGCTCGATAGCCGCAATGGCATCGCCGGGCATGCTCAAATCGAGCACGAGAACTTCAGGTGAAAATTCTTCAACTATTTTCAAAGCATCGACCGCGTTTTCGCCCTTCGCGACGATCTCGAGGTCACTTTTTCCAGAATATAAGCTGACCAGTCCTTCCAGGAGGATCGGATGGTCGTCAACAAATGCAACTGATATCGACATGGTCGTTGCTCTCCCTCCGCAACAAACATGCTAGTTCATCAGATCAGTGTTTTAAAGAAGACACTAACTTCTAGTTAATTTGGCAAGCACAGAAATATCGGTCCGACGTGGCGAAAGCCGCGGACTAAACATCGACAATACCGCGCAAATACTCGCCCTTTTTGATTTAAGAGGCCGACAAGCACCGTATGGGAAAAACCGGACAAAGGTTCGTTGACTTCAATCTTTACAGGCAGTTATAGATCTGACACCGCGTGTTGATTGGTGAATCCACGCGTCCATGGCACAAACATCGCCATTCTCAGAGCGGTTTCGGCAAGTTAGAAGTAAAGCCAAAATATTAGCCCAAAAATGTTTATGCGCCTGCTGAAACATCACCCGAAAGTACTACAGATTTTAACCGTTTCCCGCGCCATTTGCAGCAAAAGACGGCCGGCGTCACGCAAACAATTCTAGAATTTCATTCCAGGCACCACGAGAGGATTATCGGAAAGCGCCTGCGCGTCGGGACGATCAATGCGTGGCTTGCCCGTAAAGGCATCGAAAAGGTCGCGCACGAATGCTTCGCTCAACCCCTTGGTGATCAGCACCATACGCGTGCGCCGATCAGCCGGATCCGGCCAGACGGACAGCCGCTCCGGCGTGTGAAAGACATTCTGCACGCCATGCAGGACCAACGGCCGCTCCGGATTGTCGGAGACTGCGACAATCGCCTTCATCCGCAACAGCTTCTCGCCATGGGCCGAGCGCAATAGATCGATGAACATGTCGAGCGCCATCGGCTCGATCGGCCTGTCATGCACGATGCTGAACGAACGGATGTCCGCCCCGTGGCGCGTCGCATCGTGATGATGGTGGTGGTGGTGGTGGTGGTGGTGGTGGTGGTGGTGGTGATCATGATCGCGATGGTGGCCGTGGTCGCCGTCATGATGATGCTGATCGTGGAGATGATGCCCATGATCGGCTTCGTCCTGCAGCCAGCGGCCGACATCGGCGATCTTCGACGCCGGGTCGTAAAGGCCGCAGGCAAAGAGCGCGCCCCGCCCTGCTTCGGGACTGTCGCCATCAATGAACGGCGCGCGCGGATTGAGCGCCCGCAGTCGCAACCGTAACTCGTCCAATTGTGCCTGGTCGGCAAGGTCCGCCTTGCTGATGACGATGCGATCGGCGACCGCGACCTGCTTCAGAGCTTCCTCGTGGTTGGCAAGCGTCTGCAGCCCGTTGACCGCATCCACCACAGTCACCACGCCATCGAGACGAAAACTCTGGGCAATCACCGGGTTGCCGATCACCGATTGCAGCACCGGCGCCGGGTCGGCAAGTCCGGTCGTCTCGATGACGACGCGCTTCAGCGGCTTGATCCGGCCGGTCTGCATCCGGTCCATGAGGTCGGCAAGCGTATCCACCAGCTCGCCGCGCACCGTGCAGCACAGGCAGCCGTCGGAAAGCTCGATGACGCCGTCGCTTGAGGCTTCCACCAACAGGTGGTCGATGGAGACATCGCCGAATTCGTTGATGATGACGGCCGTATCCGAGAGATCCGGGTCCTTCAGAAGCCGGTTCAGCAGCGTCGTTTTGCCCGCACCGAGAAAACCGGTCAGGATCGAAACCGGCACGGCCGGCAGTGGGCTAACCATTGGAAACTCCGATCAGAGGCTCGGCCGCGGCACCGGGATCGGCACATTGGCGACATCGCCCTGGCCAGCCGGATCGGCGCCCACCTTGGCCAGCTTGTCGCCGCTGCCGGGGATGAGGCCGGCAAAGGCCAGCTTCAGCGGACGGCCGATCTCGTGGATGAACGGCGAGAGCAGCTTCTGCCGCCCGGCTTCGTCACGCCCTTCGCTGCGCACCCTGGCTGCCGCTTTCGAGCAGATCTGCTTGCTGACATCGGCAACCAGGTCGCGCGTTTCACCATAAGGCGCGATCTGTACCAGCGACGGCTTGGCTGTTCCCGATGTCGTCAGCGCCGTCTGCAGCAGGCGCGCGGATTCGTCGGCACGGGCGCCGAGGCTGTCTTCGCCAAGCACGACGGAAACGACGCTGCGGCCATCACGCGTCGCCGAGGAGACCTGGTTGAAACCGGACGCGCAGATGAAACCGGTCTTCATGCCGTCAGCGCCTTCGAACCGGCCGATCAGCATGTTGTAGTTCGCATAGTCCTTCTTGCCGGTGGTGAACCCTTCCAGCGAGAAATAGGACGCGTATTCGGGAAACTCGCGCTTCAGCGTGATCGCCAGCACGGCAAGGTCGCGCGCGGTGGTGTACTGGCCGGGCCCCGGCAGGCCGTTGGCATTGATGAAATGCGACGACGTCATGCCGATGCGGCGCGCTTCGGAATTCATCCTGTCGATGAAGGCGGGCTCGGAACCGCCAACGGTTTCGGCGATCGCCACGGCCACGTCGTTCGCCGACTTCACCAGCATCATCTTCAGCGCGCTGTCGAGCGTCATCGCCTGGCCGGGCTTGTAGAACATCTTGCTCGGCGGCTCCGAAGCGGCGTTCTTGGTCATCACCACAGGGCTTGTCAGCGCCAACTGTCCCGACTTGATCGCCCGGAAGGTGGTATAGGCCGTCATCAGCTTGGTCAGCGACGCCGGATACCATTTCTGGAAGATGTCCTGATGCTCGTAAACCTTCAACGTATTGACGTCGACGACGAGCCGCGGATTGGCAACCGCCGGCATAGCCATGAGAAGGCTCGCGCAGGCACCGGCCACGATACCCACTGCTCTTGCCTTGCCTCGCGTGAAAAATCCTGCTGTCACCACCATAGTCCTCGAAATTCCGCTGTTGCCTCGTCTCGTCCGGCTATTTAGCCTATATGGCGAGGAGATGGCAAAGCCCATTCGTTGGCTGCTGCGCCAATCCACCGCAGATAGATGTGATCGAACAGACCGACAGGACTCAACTCATGCCGATTCTCAACCGCGCCGCCGAACTGCAAAACGAAGTCACCGAATGGCGGCGTCATCTGCACAAGAACCCCGAGCTCCTGTTCGCGGTGGAAAATACGGCAGCCTTCGTCGAAATGAAACTGAAGGAGTTCGGCGTTGACGAAATCGTGACCGGCCTTGGTCGGACCGGCGTCGTCGGCCTGATCAAGGGCAATCTCGGTGCTGGCCGCACCATCGGCCTGCGCGCCGACATGGATGCGCTGCCGATCACCGAGACATCAGGCAAGTCCTGGGCGTCGGAAACTTCCGGCAAGATGCACGCCTGCGGCCATGACGGCCACACCGCCATGCTGCTCGGCGCGGCCAAATATCTGGCCGAGACCCGCAACTTCGCTGGCAGCGTCGCGGTCATCTTCCAGCCGGCAGAAGAAGGCGGCGGCGGCGGCAACGAGATGGTCAAGGACGGCATGATGGAGCGCTTCGACATCGCCGAAGTCTACGGCATGCACAATATGCCTGGCATGCCCGTCGGGCATTTCGGCAGCCGCGTCGGCGCGATCATGGCCTCGACCGACGAGTTCACCATCACCATCAAGGGCCGTGGCGGCCATGCGGCCCAGCCGCACAAGACGATCGACCCGATCGTCATCGGCACGCAGATCGTCACTGCATTGCAGACAATCGCGTCGAGAACGGTCGATCCGCTCGCTTCCGTCGTGGTCTCGGTCACCAAATTCAACGCCGGCTTTGCCCACAACGTCATCCCGGAGGAGGCGGTGCTCGGCGGCACCGTGCGCACCCTGAAGCCCGAAGTGCGCGATATCGGCGAGACCCGCATCCGGCTGATCGCCGAAGGCATCGCCGACGTCTATGGCGCAACCGTCGATGTCTGGTACAGCCGCAACTATCCGGTGACCGTCAACCATGAGGACGAGACGGGCTACGCGCTGAAGGCAGCGGCGGAAATTGCCGGCGAAGGCAATATCAGGCCGTCGCTCGATCCGATGATGGGCGGCGAGGATTTCTCCTACATGCTGCTCGCCCGCCCGGGGGCCTTCATTTTCATGGGCAACGGCGACACCGCCGGGCTGCACCACCCGGGCTATGACTTCAACGACGAAGCGATCCCGCACGGGATTTCCTATTGGGTGAAACTCGCGGAAACGCGACTTGCCGCCTGAGGCGCGAGCGGGAGGCGGCACGATGCATCAGATCGACAAGATAGACCGTAGAATTCTCAACATCCTGCAGGCGGATGGCCGGATCACCAATCTGGAGCTTGCCGATCGCATCGGCCTGTCACCGACGGCAACAAGCGAAAGACTGCGCCGGCTGTTGAAGGAAGGGTATGTTTCGGGCTTCGGCGCCCGTCTCGATCCGCAGAAGCTCGGCTTCGGCCTGCTCGTCTTCATCGAGGTCATGCTCGACAAGACGACGCCCGACGTGTTCGATCAGTTCGCGATCGCGATCAAGCAGGCGCCGGCGGTTCTCGAATGTCACATGGTCGCCGGCGGCTTCGACTATCTCGTCAAGACCCGCTTCGAGGACATGGCGGCCTACCGCAATTTCCTTGGCCAGGTGCTGTGGACGCTGCCGGGCGTCAAGGAAACCCGCACCTATGCTGTCATGGAAGAGATCAAGAACGACGGGCCACTGCCGCTCGTCTGAGACCAAATAAGAATGACCCCGGGAGCCGATGGGATCCCGGGGCAAGCACTTTAGTACGGCACCCCTGAACCCGCGCTTACGCCGCGTCGAGCGACGCCATGTCGATGACGAAGCGGTAGCGGACGTCGCTCTTGACGACACGCTCGTAGGCTTCGTTGATCTCCTGGATCTTGATCGTTTCGATCTCCGAGACGATGTTGTGGGCGCCGCAGAAGTCGAGCATTTCCTGGGTTTCCTTGATCGAACCGATCATCGAGCCGGAAATGCTGCGGCGGGCCGGAACCAGCGCGAAGGCATGGACCGGCACGGCATTTTCCGGAATACCGACCAGCACGAAATCGCCGTCGACCTTCAACAGGTTGAGATAGGCGTTCCAGTCGATCTCGGCTGCGACCGTGCAGATGATCAGGTCGAACTGGCCCTGAAGCGTCTTGAAGGTTTCCGGATCGTTGGTGGCGAAGTAGTGGTCGGCACCGAGCTTCAGCCCGTCTTCCTTCTTCGACAGGCTTTGGCTGAGCACCGTCACCTCCGCGCCCATGGCGTGGGCGATCTTGACGCCCATATGGCCGAGACCGCCCATGCCGACGATCGCGACCTTCTTGCCGGGACCGGCCTTCCAGTGACGAAGCGGCGAATAGAGCGTGATGCCGGCACACAAAAGCGGTGCCGCCGCGTCGAGCGGCAGGTTTTCCGGGATCGACAGGACATAGCCTTCCTTGACGACGATGCTGTCGGAGTAGCCACCCTGCGTCGCTGTCTTGCCGTCGGCCTCGACGCCGTTATAGGTCACCACCAGACCTGGCATGTAATGCTCCAGATCGACGTCGCGTGTCGCGCAGGTGGTGCACGAATCGACGAAGCAGCCGACGCCGGCGCGGTCACCCACCTTGAATTTGGTGACCTTGGAGCCGACGGCGGTGACGATGCCGACGATCTCGTGGCCGGGGACCATCGGGAAGGCCGAGTTGCCCCATTCGTTGCGTGCCTGGTGAATGTCGGAGTGGCAGACGCCGCAATATTTGATGTCGATCACCACGTCGTTGTCGCGCGGCTCGCGACGTTCGAAGGTGAAGGGCGTCAGCGGTTTCGACGCGTCGGTCGCCGCATATCCTCTTGCAATGGCCATCAGTCTGTCCTTCAATTTTGGGAGATGCGAAATGACCGGAGCGTTACCGGCAGATCGCAGGCAGGGACTATGCGTTCGCGATCGGCAAAAGCGTTATCGCGATCCTGCAAAGTTTTTGCCCGATCCTGCAAGAATGAAAAATATATGATGGCAATAGCGCTTCGAAGCCTTATCTGAGCATTGCCGCACACAATGCTAAGCCGCTGGAAAGACCACAGAATATGACAGCCACGCGACAGACTGCCAGACAGGACATGATCGACGTCATTGCCCGGATCACCGGGAAGGACGGCGACCACCAGACCGCAATCCCAGGTTTGAGCATTCATCGCCATTCCGGCGACGCACCCGTCAATTGCGCGGCCTACAAGCCGAGCCTTGCGATCATCGTCCAGGGCGCCAAGCGCGTGGTACTCGGCGACGAGACGCTGATCTATGGCGCTTCCGATTATCTGCTGACGTCGATCGACCTGCCGGTGTTGTCGCAGGTCTGCAAGGCTTCGGCCGACGAGCCTTATCTCAGCTTCGCCTTCCAGATCGATACGGCCAAGATTCCGGCATTGCTCGACTTTCTGGCGCAGGGGCATATGCCGGCCTCCGCCTCGCCGCGCGGCATGACGGTCAGCAAGATCACACCTGACCTCGAAGATGCAGCACTCAGGCTCTTGCGGCTACTCGACCGGCCCGACGATATTCCCGCACTGCTGCCGCTGGTCGAGCAGGAAATTCTGTATCGCCTGGTGACCGGCCCGCACGGCCACCGGCTTCGCCAGATGGCAACAGTCGAAAGCCAGCCGCATCAGGTCGGCCGCGCCGTCGCCTGGCTGAAGGAGCACTATTCCCGGCCGCTGCGCATCGACGACCTAGCGAGCCGGGTCTCGATGAGCGTTTCGTCGCTGCACCACCATTTCAAGGCGATCACCGCAATGAGCCCGCTGCAGTACCAGAAGCAGTTGCGGCTGCAGGAGGCGCGGCGGCTGATGCTGGAAGAAAGTCTCGATGCCGGAGATGCCGGCCATCAGGTCGGCTACGAGAGCCAGTCGCAATTCAGTCGCGAATATGCCCGCCACTTCGGCGAGCCGCCGTTGCGCGACATCGGCCGCGTGCGCCGTACGTTGGTCGAGCGCTTCTCCGGCGAGGCGGAGATGCTGAGCGAGGGGTGATACGCCTCAGGTTCTTTCGATATCCCCGGGAATATCAGCTACGCTCGATATCCCGCCTGAGCACGATCGACGTCGTCAGATCCTCGACGTTGTCCATGGTCGCCACTTCGTTGCGCAGTTCATTCAGCGCGTTGATGGAGCCGACCTCGACCTCGACGACCAGATCGAGCTGGCCGCTGACGGAGGAAACCTTGCGCACGGAAGAAAAGCCGGCGAGCCGGTCAAGCACGCCGATCGACGGCGTACGCTGCAGCGTGACGAGCAGGAAGGCCTGGATCTGCCCCTCCTCCAGCTGGCCGATATCGGCGCGGTAGCCGCGAATGATGCCCGCCTTTTCCAGGCGGGTGACGCGCTCCGTCGTCGCACTTCGGGAAAGCCCGATCCTGCCCGCCAGCGACTTCATCGGGATGCGCGCCTCCCGCGACAGGATGCTGAGGATCGTCCGGTCGATCGCGTCGATGTCCTGCATGATTTCCGCCTCCGAGCGCGCCGACAAGATGACGGTTATTATAAACATAATGTCGGTGCAACCGGCATAATGCCGGATGCATGCGTCGGCCGCTCGTGCAACTCTGCCTCTCAAGACGAGGGTTCCCATGAACGACATGCTGAAGACGACACCAGACTTTTCTATCGACGCTGCGTCAGCACTGCTGAAGCAGCATTACGGCCTTTCCGGCACGCTGTCGCTGCTGGCCAGCGAACGCGACCAGAACTTCAAGGTCGAGGCCGCCGACGGCGCCACCTATATCCTGAAGGTCGTCAATGCCGCCGAGCCCGAGGTCGAGAGCGACTTCCAGACGGCGCTGCTCAGCCATGTCGGAACCTTTGCCGCCGAATTGCCGGTGCCGCACATCAAGCCGACATTGGCCGGCACCAGCCTTGCCGGAACCACCAGCCAGCACGGCGTCAGCCACAGGCTGCGCCTCGTCAGCTGGGTCTCGGGCAACCCGCTCGCCGAAACCGGCCGCAGCACCAGTGCGCTCCAGTCGCTCGGCCAGATGCTCGGCCGCTTCGACGCCTCGCTGAAAGGCTTCATGCATCCGGGTGCGTTGCGCGACCTCGACTGGGACATTCGCAAGGCCGGCCGTTCCAGGGACAGGCTGAACCATGTAACCGAGCCGGATGACCGCGCATTGCTGGAGCGTTTCCTTGTCCGCTTTGCAAAGTCGGTGGAGCCGAGGCTGGCGACACTGCGGTCGGCTGTCATCCACAACGACGCCAACGACTGGAACGTACTGGTCGACAAATCAGATCATGACCGCATCTCCGGGCTGATCGATTTCGGCGACGCACTCTATGCGCCCGTCATTGCCGAAGTCGCCATTGCCGCCGCCTATGCCGGTCTCGACCATCCCGACCCGATCGGCGCCACCGCCGCCATCGCCCGCGGCTTCCACGCGGAATATCCGCTGCTCGAAGAGGAAGTCGATCTTCTCTTCGACCTCATCGCCATGCGGCTCGTCACCTCGGTGACGATCTCGGCCTCGCGCCGCGCCCACACGACCGACAATCCTTACCTTGCCATCAGCGAAAGGCCAGCCTGGACGCTCTTGCGCAAACTCGACCGGATGAACCCGCGCTTTGCCACCGCGATCCTGCGCAAGGCCTGCGGCTTCGAGGCAGCTCCGGGAACGCGCGGCGTTACCGCCTGGATTAGCGAAAACCGCAAGGCGCTCGCGCCGCTGCTCGAACGCCCGGCCGCGACCTACCCAGCAGCGCTCGTGCCCTACGGCGACCCTGATCATCCGATGACGGTGAAATCCGCCGGTGAACAGCCGGATGAGGCCCAGGCGATCTGGGAAGACTATTGCCGCGAAAACGGCGTCGATCTCGGCATCGGCCCCTGGGGTGAGGCGCGCACCGTCTATGCCGGCGAAATGTTCGTCTCACGGCTGGTCGAGAACACCCGCCGCACCTGCCATCTCGGGCTCGACCTGTTCATGGCAGCCGGCACCAAGGTGTTCACACCGATCGCCGCCACCGTCGTCAGCGTCGAGATCGAGGCGGACCCGCTTGGTTACGGCTGCCTGATTGCGCTTCGCCACGAACCCGAGGGCTGCCCGCCCTTCGTGTCGCTCTGGGGTCATCTGGCGCACGAGACAATGGGCCGGATCAAGGCTGGCGACCGGCTCGAAGCCGGTGCGCTCGTCGGCGAAATGGGTGCTCCGATGGAAAACGGCGGCTGGGCGCCGCACCTGCATTTGCAGCTTTCCATCGACGCAAACCTTTCGGCGACCGAAATCATCGGCGTCGGCGAACCGCAATATCTCGACGTCTGGGCCGAGCTCTTCCCCGATGCGCGCACCTTCGCCGGCATTGCCGAGGAGTTTTACGCAAAGAGCGGTCGTGCGCATGACGAGATCGTCAAGCTGCGCAAGGAACTGCTGCTGCCGAACCTGTCGATCTCCTACGAAAAGCCGATCAAGTTCGTGCGCGGCGAAGGCGTCTGGCTGATCGACGACAGTGGCCGCGCCTATCTCGACTGCTTCAACAATGTCTGCCACATCGGCCACGCCCATCCCGCGGTCGTCGAGGCGATGACGAAGCAGGCGGCGATCCTCAACACCAACACGCGCTATCTGCACGACAATATTGTCGCCTATGCGGAACGGCTGACCGCGACGCTGCCGAAAGAACTGACAGTCGCCGGTTTCGTCAACAGCGGCTCGGAGGCAAACAGCCTGGCGCTGCGCATGATGCGCGCGCATACGGGCCGTGAAAACGCCATCACGCTCGACTGGTCCTATCACGGCACCACGCAGGAGCTGATCGACATCAGCCCCTACAAATTCCGTCGCAAAGGCGGCAAGGGCCCGAAACCGCATGTCCATGTCGCTGCCGTTCCCGACAGCTATCGCGCGCCCGCCGATTGGCCGGCAGAAGAACACGGCAAGCGCTTTGCCGAAAGCGTCGCAGAGCAGATCGCGGCCATGCAGGCAAAGGGCGAAGGCCTCGGCTTCTTCATCGCGGAATCGATCCCGAGCGTTGCCGGCCAGGTGTTCCTGCCCGAAGGCTACTTGAAGGAAGTCTATCGCCTGGTGCGCGAAGCCGGCGGCGTCTGCGTCGCCGATGAGGTTCAGGTCGGCTTCGGCCGTGTCGGCAGCCACTGGTGGGCGTTCGAGACTCAAGGGATCGTTCCCGACATCGTCACCATGGGCAAGCCGATCGGCGACGGCCATCCGCTGGCCGCCGTCGTCACCACCCGCGAGGTCACCGACAGCTTCAACAACGGCATGGAGTACTTCAACACCTTCGGCGGAAACCCGGTTTCCTGCGCCGTCGGCCTTGCCGTGCTCGACGTCATCGAGGGGCAGGACCTGCGCGGCAACGCACTTGCTATCGGCAACTACCTCATCGGCTCCTTCCGGGCGATGCAGGCGCGTTACGAGGTGATCGGCGACGTCCGCGGCATGGGGCTGTTCCTTGGCATCGAACTGGTCAGCGACCGCAATACCAAGGCACCCGCCACCGAATTTGCCCGGGCCGTTTCCAACGGCGCCCGCCAGCGCGGCGTGTTGATGGGCACCGAAGGGCCACATGACAACGTCTTGAAGATGCGTCCGCCGATGATCTTCTCGAAACGCGACGCCGATCATCTGCTCGCCGTCCTCGAAGAGACCTTTGCGGATGTGAGCAGGAAGCTCGGTTAAGACCGGGCTCGATACCGCCGAAACGATAGCCAGTTGGCCGGGACGCGCACGTGCCCCGGCAGCGAAGACGCGTGCCTTTAAAACTGCATAACAAGAGGAGAACAGGACAATGAAACTTGGAATTCTAGCACTTGCGAGTGCGGCGTTTCTCGCCGGAACGGCAGCCAGCGCCGCCACGCTTGATGTCGTCAAGGAACGCGGCGAACTTCGCTGCGGCGTCAGCCAGGGCGTGCTCGGCTTTTCCGCGCCGAACGACAAGGGCGAGTGGAGCGGCTTCGACATCGACTTCTGCCGCGCGGTCGCTGCGGCCACGCTCGGCAACCCGGACAAGGTGAAATACGTGCCGCTCTCGACCAAGGAGCGCTTCACCGCGCTGCAGTCGGGCGAAGTCGATCTGCTTTCGCGCCAGACCACCTGGACGCTGTCGCGCGACAGCGATCTCGGCATGAGCTTCGTCGGCGTCAACTACTATGACGGCCAGGCCTTCATGGTGCGCAACGACCTCGGCGTGAAGAGCGTCAAGGAACTCTCGGGCGCCTCCGTCTGCACGGAAACCGGCACGACCACCGAGCAGAACATGGCCGACTACTTCAGCTCCAACAACATCCAGTACCAGGTCATCGCTTTCGAAAAGCCCGACCAGACGATCCAGGCCTTCAACACGGCGCGCTGCGACGTCTATTCGACCGACGCCTCGGCGCTCTACGCCCAGCGCCTGACGCTGAACGACCCGGACCGCTTCGTCGTGTTGCCGGAAGTCATCTCCAAGGAGCCGCTCGGACCGGCCGTGCGCCAGGGCGACGAGCAGTGGTTCAAGGTCGTTCGCTGGACATTGTTCGCGATGATCGAGGCCGAAGAACTTGGTATCACCAAGGAGAACGCGGCCAAGATGCAGGAAAGCGGCACGGTCGGCCAGAAGCGGTTCCTGGGCATCGACAACGAAGCCGGCAAGGCGCTGGGCCTCGGCCCGACATGGGCCTTCCAGGCGATCTCCGCCGTCGGCAACTATGGCGAGGTCTTCGAAAAGCACCTGGGCAAGGACAGTGCGCTCAAGATCGACCGCGGCCTCAACAAGCTGTGGAGCCAGGGCGGCCTGATGTACGCGCCGCCGGCGCGCTGATCGCAGGCAAATCCGGAGAAGGTCTTCCCTCCGGAATTGCGCCAATAAATAGACCAACCAACCATGCGCCGCGGCCCTCACCGCGGCGTTTTTCGCTTCTGGCGTTTGACAAGGAGCGGTTGCATTCTGTCTGTCTGCTCGGAGCGAGGCGTTGCGCAACGCCGCTTGTGGCAGCTTTCCCAAGGGGGATCTGGAGGTTCCGACAAAACGTACGGCGATGATGGACAGCGGACAGTCGACAAGTCAGGCCTCGTCATAGCAGATCGGGAAATCCCGACACCAGCGAAGACTTCCCTCATCCCTGTGCCTGTCACAGGGATCCAGCCAGCCCAAGTCCTTGGGCTGAAAAGTCCTCTGACCCGACCGACGTCGGATCGCTGGATTCCGGCACAAGGCCGGAATGAGGGCGTGGGGATGCCCCTTTCGTCAAACAGCAGGATCTGTCACCGTCTGACATTTCCGACGCCGGAGCGTTTTTTCTGGTCAACCGACAGGTGGGGCGCAACCCTTCAGAGTTTGACGATCGTCTTGCGCGCAAGCAGCCCCTGCGGCGCGAAGAGAAGCACGCCGATGACGAGCAGGATGGTGAAGGCATCGCGGTAGCTGAGCAGGCTTTCCGGCAGATAGGCCTGCAGGAACACCTCGATGAAGCCGAGCAGGAAGCCGCCGGCAACGGCGCCGGAGAGGCTGCCGAGCCCGCCAATGATCGCGGCGATGAAGGCCTTCAAGACCGGCAGGAAGCCCATCAGCGGATCGACGCTGCCGCGCTGCGCCACCCAGAGAATGCCCGCGACGCCCGCGAGCAGTCCCGAAATGGCAAAGGCGGTCGCAACCACGGCATTGGCGCGAATACCCATCAGCCGGACGATGGCGAAATCCTCCGAAGCCGCACGCATCGCCCGGCCGAGAACGGTGGTGCGCAGGAAGAGGTTGAGCCCGACGAGCATGATGACCGTGACCAGGATCGATGTGCCTTGGATCAGGCCGAGGTGAAGGCCACCGATCTCGATCGTCCCGGAAAAGCTCTCCGGCATCGGCACCGGCTTCGGCCGCGCCGAAATGAAGTTCTGGAAGATGACGCGCAGGATGGCGCTGACGGCAAAGCTGGTGAGAAGCAGCGTCGTGCCGCTCGCGCCCCGCACCGGCCGAAAGGCGATGCGCTCCATCAACATGGCAAGCGCCACCGCGATCATCAGCGCGCCGAAGATGGCGAGCGGAAAGGGCACGCCCAGCAGAAGGGCGAAGCACAGCCCGTAGCCCGCCGCCGTCATCAGTTCGCCATGGGCGAAATTGATCAGCCCCATGATCGAGAAGACGACCGCGAGCCCAAGCGCGAGAAGCGCATAGGTGCCGCCGAGGCTCAGCGCGTTGACCAGCTGCTGCAGGAACATGTCCATCGTTGTGACCTCTTTGCCCCCGGCCTCAAGCGCCGAGATAGGCACCCTGGATTTCAGTTGAATTGCGAAGTTCGGCGGCAGTGCCGGAGAGCACGATGCGCCCGTTCGCCATGACATAGCCCGCGTCGGCGATTTCGAGCGAAAGTGCTACGTTCTGCTCGACGAGCAGGATCGTCAGGCCCTTCTGGCGCAGACCGGCGATCAGGTCGAAGATCAGGTCGACCACCTGCGGCGCCAGCCCGAGCGAAGGCTCGTCGAGCAGCAAAAGGTCGGGCGACGACATCATCGAACGGGCGATCGCCAGCATCTGCTGCTCGCCACCGGACAGCGAACCGGCTTTCTGGCTAAGACGTTCTTTCAGGATCGGGAAACGCGACAGCATGTCCTCGCGCACGTCGGATATCACCCCGCGCGCCTTGTGCATGGCGCCGCCAAGCAGCAGGTGTTCGTCCACCGTCAGGCTTGGAAAGATGCGCCGGCCTTCCGGCGTCAGCGTCATGCCGAGCCTGACGATCTGTTCCGGCGGCAGGCCGGAAATGTCCTGGCCATTGAACGACACCCGCCCCGCCTTCTTTGCCGCCAGGCCCATCAGCGCATTCAGCGTCGAGCTCTTGCCGGCGCCGTTGGCGCCGAGCAGCGTGACGATCTGCCCTTTGTTGACGGTGAGATCGACCCCCTTCAGCGCCTCGACGGCACCATAGGCAACCTTGAGGCCGCTCACTTCGAGCAGGGGCTTCTGAGCGGGAATTTCACTGTGCATCATCGGGGCAAAGTCCTTGCCATGGATTGCGAGACGGCCCTGCAGGCGGCCGAACGATCTCCGGCGCGGCGCCGAAGATCGCAAGTGGTGGCGGCTCAGGGGGCCGGAATGTCGGCCGCGGCGGGAACGCCCTGGCTGATCAGCTCGCGGTTGCCACCTCCGATGCGAACCAGCGAGACCGAACGCAATGGCATGCCTTGCGTGCCGGCGTAGCTGATCGGGCCGGTGACACCCTGGACGTTTTCGAGCGAGGCGATGGCGTTGCGGATGGCGACCGGGTCGATGCTGTTGGCTTCCGTCACGGCAGCGTCGATGACCTTTCCGAGGTCGTAGCCGTTGGCAATGTAGACCGTATCCGGCACCTGACCGAACTTCTCCTTGTACTTCACGTTGAAGTCGGCGAGCGGGCTGCCCTCACTGGCAAACCCGGCCGTGGTGAAGACCACGCCGTCGACGGTGGCGCCAAGTCCGAATGTCGTCGGCGAATCGATGCCGTCGCTGCCGAGGATCGGAATGGTGACGCCGGCGCCGCGCAGCTGGCGGATGAAGGCCGGAAAATCGGGCTCGTAGGCAGCCGTCATGATGACGTCGGGTGCCGGATTCATCGCCTTGATCTTGGTGACTTCGGCGCCGAAATCCTGCTGGCCCATGCTGAAGGTGCCTTCGCCCAGAAGCTCGCCGCCCTTGGCCTTGAAGGCTTCGCCGAAATATTCCGGAAGCTTCAGCGTATAGGCGCTATCGGGAGACTTGAGGATGTAAGCCTTCTTGTAGCCCTTCTCGACGGCGTAGGCTGCGAGCACTGCGGCCTGGACGTTGTCGGCGGGATAGTTGCCGAACATGTAGTCGCCGACAGCAAGCGGCATGGTCGGGGTGGTCGCACAGAACGAGAAGGCAGGGATTTGCGCCGCCTGCGTCACCTGGCCGGCGGCGATCGACGGATCGGCATCGCAAGGCGTGATCATGATCTTGACGCCCTGATCAACCAGTTCCTGCGCCACCAGTGCCGTCTGGGCAGCGTCCGAGCGCGTGTCCTTGGCCACCAGCTTGATCGGGAACTTGCCGGCAGCGCCGCCAGCCGCGTTGATTTCCTCGACGGCCATTTCCAGGCCCTTCAGCGACGGCTGGTCATAGGGAGCAAGGCCGCCGGTCTGGGCGGTGGCAAGACCGATGACCAAATCTTCGGCAAATGCCGGCAGCGGCGACAGCGCGAAGCCGCTAAGGATGGTGGTGAGGCACAGTGCCCTGAGATTCGATTTCATCGGTAAGCTCCCTCTTTCTGATTTCGTTTGCTGATCAAGCTGGATTGTGAAGGCTGCCTGTGCCCGGCCGGAGACCGGTGGCCTCGACAACCTCATGCTGCGCCTGCGCTGACGAACGGCGACGGCCGATATAGGCTTCGATCACAGCCGGGTTGACCTGGATCTCCGCCGGTGTGCCGATGGCGATCTGCTGGCCCTTGTTGAGGACGACGACGATATCGCAGAGCCGCATGATCAGCTTCAGGTCATGCTCGACGACGAGCAGGCCGAGGCGGTACTTCGTGCGGATGCGGTCGAGCACGTGCATCAGTTCCTGCGTTTCGGCAGGGTTCATGCCGGCCGCCGGCTCGTCGAGCAGCAGGTAGCGCGGCCTCAAGGCCAGTGCGCGGGCGATCTCGAGACGGCGTTGCGCGCCATAGGAAAGTGTTCCGGCAAGCTGGTCGGAAAAGCCGTCGAGCCCAACCTCTGAAAGCACCAGCCGGGCGCTTTCCATCGGGTCCTCGCCATTGCCCTTCAAAGCACTCGCCGCCACCGTGACGTTTTCGAGCACGGTCAGGTTCTTGAACAGGCGGATGTTCTGGAAGGTGCGCGCGAGGCCGGCGACAGGAACCGCGTGAACCGACAGCGATGCGATATCTTTGCCGTCGATCAGCACGCGGCCACTCGACGGCGGAACGACGCCGGAGACGCTGTTGATCAGCGTCGACTTGCCGGCCCCGTTCGGGCCGATGAGACCGGTCACGAGACCCGGCTTGATCTCGAAATTGGCGTTTTCCAGCGCCACAAGTCCGGCGAATTTCTTGCCGAGATTTTCGACCTTGAGTGTTCCGCCCGGTGGGACCGGAGCAATTTTTTGCGCGCTGTCGGAGGCTGTCGCAGGCTTTGCGGCAAAGCGCTTCAACCAGGCAAGACGCTCATCCAGCTCGCGGACCCCGAAGATCCCGTCCTGGAGCCGATACATCACCACCAGGATCGCAACGCCGATGCCGATATCCGTGAGACCGAAGACGGTCGGAAGCGTGACGAAGCCGAGGTCGACACCGCCTTCGAGTTTGCGCAGAAGCTCGACGATCAGCATGATCACGGCCGTTCCGCCGACCGCACCCGAAACGGTGGTGACGCCACCGAGGATCAGCATGGCGAGCAGCACGAAGGTCAGGTTGAAATAGAAGTCCTTGGGCGAGAAGGCGCCGAGGAAATGCGCCAGCAACGCGCCCGCCGCCCCTGCCAGAATGGCGCCGAGGACCCAGCCGACAAACCGATGAAGCCTGACATTGACGCCGACGGCGGTCGAGGCGATCTCGTCCTCACGTGAGGCCCTCAACTTCAGCCCCGCGCCCGAATCCCGGTAGAGACGGGCGATGGCGATGGCGGCCACCGCAAAAGGCAACGCCACCCACAGATTGACCGCGCGCGGGATGCCGAAGAAGGTCTGGCTGCCGCGGGTGATATCGGTCGAGGCGACCAACACGACATGGACGATCACGAGAAAGCCGAGCGTCGCGATCGAAGCCGATGAACCGGCAAGGCGCGCGACGGGTATTCCGATCAGCACCGCGACTAGCGCCACGACCACCAGCGCCACGGCAAGCGCCGGCAGGAACGACATGCCGATGCCGGCGAGCCATTCCGGCAGGTGCGGCAGCGCCGTCTTCTGGACGATCGGGTTGATGGTGAGAAGGCCGGACGCATAGGCGCCGATCGCCATGAAGCCGACATGGCCGAAGGAAACGATGCCCGAATTGCCAGCATACATGCCGATGCCGAGCACTGCGATCACGTTGATCATGAACAGCGTCACGAGGCGCTCACCGCTCCCCGGAAAAACCAGCGAAGCGACGGCAGCGGCCACCAGCAGCGGCAACGACGTTAAAAGGATACCGACGACGGTTTCTCGCCTGACGCGGACCATCTGCATTCCCCCGAATTGTCGGCCCGCCTTTGTTTTTGGCTCGGGCCAGTTCCCGTAATGAAAGTTATCCCATCGCGATCAAATGTCAATCTTGTTTCAAAAAACATTCTCTGCTAGCAATTATGTAACAAAAATTAGAAATCGGGGTTCAAGCCATCATTTTTGGGAGGCGGAAATCGTGGCAATCCGGGATCGACTGACAGACGGGGCTATTACTTTCACACGATCGGAACTGAAGATCGTGCGGCAGCTCCTGTCGAACTATCCGGCAGCGGGATTGAATACCGTTGCCTATCTGGCTTCGTCGGCGGGGGTCAGCAATCCGACCGTGGTGCGCTTCGCCAACAAGCTTGGCTTCGAGGGCTATCCGGAGTTTCAGAAGGCGCTGCTCGGCGAAGTGCAGGAACGCATGAGTTCGCCGCTGTCGATGCTCGACGAGCGGCGGCCGTCGCTGGAACAGGAGAACTTCTACCAGTACTTCCTGCGCGCCAGCATCCATGCGCTCGAAGCTTCGATGCAGATGCTGCCGTCGGAGGATTTCGAGGCGGCGGTCGATGCGGCGGCAGACACGAGCGCACGAGCGCATTGCCTCGGCGGTCGGTTCAGCGGTTTTCTCGCCGGCCTGCTCTGGTCGCATATGAAGCAGCTGCGCGGCGACACCCGCTGGATCAACGGCAGCCAGGCCGACCAGGTCGACCAGCTCGTCGATCTCGGCAAACGCGACGTGCTGTTCGTCTACGATTACCGCCGCTACCAGAACGACACCATTCGCTTCGCCAAGCAGGCGGCCGCACAAGGCGCACGGATCGTGCTGTTCACTGACCGGTGGCTTTCGCCGATCGCCGAATTCGCCACCGTCACGCTGACGGCGCCGGTCGATACGGTCTCGCCCTACGACACGATGGTGCCGGCGATCGCCCAGACGGAAGCGCTGATCGCCGCGCTGACGGCCCGTCTCGCCACCCAATCGCGCGCCCGCATCGAGAAGATGGAGGAGCTGCGCCGCGGCTACGCCATCACCGAAGACGCTCTCAACCCGAACGTCGACGACGGCCGCTGACTATCTGCCGAAAGGCCAGGACCACAACCGAGGAGAATCCGAATGAGTGCCGTTACAGTGAAGGTCGGTGACGACATGCTGAGGCGCGACAGCGACTACGAGCGCGGCCGCACGTCCGTGCTGTTCGTCGACATGCAGCGCATCTGGTGCGAACCCAATCTCGATCCGACCCACCCGCAGGACGCCGACAGCTACTATCACAAGCGGCTGCGCCAGACGGTGATCCCCAACCAGGTCCGCATCCTCGAGGCGGCCCGCAGTTCCGGCTGCGAAGTGCTGCACACCATCATCGAGAGCCTGACGCTTGACGGCCGCGACCGCTCGCTCGACCACAAGCTTTCCGACATGCATGTGCCGAAGGGCTCGCCCGAGGGCCAGGTCATTCCCGAACTGGCGCCTGTCGACAACGAGATCGTGCTGCCGAAAACCTCTTCCGGCGTCTTCAACTCGACCAACATCGACTACATCCTGCGCAACCTCAACACCCGCTATCTGATCATCGCCGGCGTCATCACCGACCAGTGCGTCGACATGGCGGTGCGCGACGCCGCCGACCGCGGCTATCTCGTCACCGTCGTCAGCGACGCCTGTGCGACCTACAGCCCCGAGCGCCACGAAGGCGCCCTTCGCGCCTATTCCGGCTACTGCTGGACCACCGATACCGACACCGTCGTCAACCGCCTTCAGGGCCTGCGCCAAGCCTGAGCCGCTGCCGAAGATCTTGAGACAAGAGGGGAATTCATGACCGAGACCAACAACGGCAAGGCTCATTCCGCACTGACGGAACTCGCGACCTTCGTCACCACCGACATCGCCGGCATCACCCGCGGCCGCAGCTTTGCCGCTGCACAGATCGACGACTATCTGCGCAAGGGCGTCGGCTGGGTGCCTGCCAATCTGGCGCTGACACCCTTCGACCAGATCGCCGAAAACAATCCCTGGGGCTCGGCCGGCGACCTCAGGCTGATGGCCGACCCCGCCAGCAAGGCGCGCGTCACCTGCCTGCCCGACGTCACCCCGCTGCATTTCTATCACTCCGATATCACCGACCTCAAAGGCGACCCGTGGGAGTGCTGCGTTCGCAGCTTGCTCAAGCGCACGCTTGAGGAATTCGAGCGCGAGGCCGGGCTGAAAGTCATCTCCGCCGTCGAGCAGGAGTTCCAGCTTCTCGGCGTCGACTGGCCCGACGCGCCGTCCTTCGGCCTGCGCGCGCAACGCCGTGCCGAACCCTTCGGCCCGCTGTTGATGACGGCACTGCAGGAGGCGGGCGCCGAGCCGGAAATGTTCCTGCCCGAATATGGCAAGGACCAGTTCGAGATCACCTGCCGCCCGGCGGATGCGCTGACCGCTGCCGACCGTGGCGCCACGATCCGCGCCATCACCAAGGAAGTGGCCGCCCTCTTCGGCTGGAACGCAAGCTTCGCACCGAAGACGAGCGCCAACGGCGTGGGCAACGGCGTGCACCTACATGTCAGCTTCACCGATCTTGACGGCAATCCTGTCACCTTCGACGCGTCGCGCCCGGGTCGCCTGTCGAAGGTCGCCGGGTCTTTCGCCGCCGGCGTTATCCGCCACCTCCCGGCGCTGACCGCCTTCACCGCCCCGTCGGTGCTCTCCTACATGCGGCTCGTTCCGCACCATTGGAGCGCTGCCTATACCTGCCTTGGCGAAAAGAACCGCGAGGCGACGCTCCGCATCTGCCCGACGCTGGATCTGCCCGGCAGCAATCCGGCCAAGCAGTTCAACATGGAGTACCGCGCCGCCGACGCCTGCGCGAGCCCGCATCTGTCGCTGGCCGTCCTGCTCAAGGCCGGCCTCGAAGGTATCCGGGCTGGCCTCGAACAGCCGCCGCTGATCAACTCGGACCCGTCCGATTTTTCCGACGCGGACCAGAAGAAGCTCGGCATCCGCCGCCTGCCTGCAAGCCTGCCGGAAGCGCTCGAAACGCTTGCCGAAGACAAGGTGGTGACCGGCTGGTTCGCCAAGGACTTCCTCGATTGCTACGTCGCGATGAAGCGCAAGGAAATCGAGATCGTCGACGGCCTCTCCCCCGACGAACTCTGCGCCCGCTACGCGGCCGTCTACTGATACGGATAGGCTCCCATGACTTCGACAACGGCCATCAAGAGCCCCGACGACCGACGCGGCAGGCACGACGCCCGCCAGCCGCTTCTGGCGATCGACGAGCCGCCGCCCTATGCGGTGTTTAACCCGGACGGCAAATCGCCGTTCCTGCTTTTGTGCGAGCATGCGTCCAACCGCATGCCGCGTGCACTCGGTGACATGGGATTGCCCGAACACGAGCGCCAGCGCCATATCGCCTGGGACATCGGGGCCTTGGCACTCGCCCAGCATCTAAGCCTCAGCCTCGACGCGCCGTTGTTCTTCACCAACTATTCAAGGTTGGTGATCGACTGCAACCGTCCGCTTTCGGCGCCGTCCTTCATTCCGGAAGTGAGCGAAACGACGGAGATCCCGGCCAACCGGGATCTGAGCGAGATGGAGCGACAGCAGCGGATCGATACGCTGTTCAGGCCCTTCGCCGATGCCGTTTCCCGGCGCCTTGATCTACTGCAGGCAAGGGGTGAACGGCCGTTTGTCGTTGGCGTGCACAGTTTCACCCCCGTCTATTTCGGCAATCAGCGCCCGTGGCAGGCGGGCATTCTCTATCGCGATGCCGAGGCTTTCGCGCAGTCGCTGATCCGGGACCTGAGTTCGGAAGAGCAACTGACGATCGGCGACAACGAGCCCTACAACATCCACCCGGACGAGGATTATACGGTGCCGGTGCATGCCGACGCGCGCCAGCTGCCGGGCGTGCTGATCGAAGTCAGGCATGACCTGATCGATACCGACGCGGGCGTAAAGGCGTGGGGTGAGCGGCTGACCCGTTGTCTCCAGACGAGCCTCAGGGAGTGCCGCCCGTGACCGAAGGCCTTTACGCCAGGGACGGACACGCGATTGCCAACCTGCAGAAGCTGCGCTTCTTTCCGCTCGCCATCGCCGGCGGCAAGGGTGTACGTCTCGTCGAGGAGAACGGCCGCGAGCTGATCGACCTTTCCGGCGCCTGGGGAGCTGCAAGCCTTGGTTATGGCCATCCCGCCCTGGTCGAGGCCGTGTCGCGGGCTGTTGCCAACCCGGCGGGCGCAAGCGTTCTCTCCGCCGCCAACGCACCGGCGACCGCCCTTGCGGAAAAACTGCTCGGCCTTTTCCCCGGCAAGGGACGCAACAAGGTGTGGTTCGGCCATTCCGGCTCCGACGCCAACGAAGCAGTCTTCCGGGCGATCGCCAAAACCACCGGCCGCACCGGCGTCATCTCTTTCATTGGCGCCTATCACGGCTGCACCACCGGCTCGATGGCCTTTTCCGGCCACAGCGTCCAGGCGGGTGCGACCAAGGCGGAGGGGCTGATCCTGCTGCCCTACCCCGATCCCTACCGGCCTTATCAAGGCGACGTTACAGGCGAGGCAATCCTCGACCTCCTGAAACAGCAGTTTGCGACCTCGGCACCGCCGGAGCGGATCGGCTGCGCCTTCATCGAGCCGATCCAGTCCGACGGCGGGCTGATCGTGCCGCCGATGGGGTTCTTCAAAATTTGCCGATCTCTGCCAACGGCACGGCATCCTCGTCGTCTGCGACGAAGTCAAGGTCGGGCTCGGCCGCAGCGGCAGGATGCACTGCTTCGAGCATGAGGATTTTGTGCCCGATATCCTGACGGTCGGCAAAGGGCTCGGCGGCGGCCTGCCGCTTTCGGCAGCGATCGGCCCGGCCGAGATCATGGATTGCGCCACGGCCTTTGCGATGCAGACGCTACATGGCAACCCGGTGTCGACAGCTGCCGGCCTTGCCGTGCTCGAAACCATCGAGCGCGAGGGACTGGCCGAAGCTGCCCACCGAAAGGGCGAACGTTTGCGCCAGGGCCTGCGGCAGCTTTCCGGGCGTCACACGCTGATCGGCGATGTGCGCGGACGCGGCCTTGCCTGCGGCGTGGAGCTGATTGCCGACCGCGACAGCCGTTCACCGGCAGCAAGAGAAACGGCCAAGCTGATCTACCGCGCCTATGAGCTCGGCCTCGTCGTCTATTATGTCGGCATGAATTCGAACGTTTTGGAGATGACCCCGCCGCTGACGATCTCGGACGCGGACATCGACCAGGCGCTCGACATTCTCGACCGCGCCTTTGGCGATGTCGTAGCCGGCCGGGTTTCAGACGCGGTGCTTTCAGAATTCGCCGGCTGGTGAGGCAGTCCTACCGGCGTCTGCCGTCGGTGGGACCCGCGTCTACCAACCCTCGTCAAGAACACGCGTGAGCATGTCGGCAAAAAAGTCGGCGCTTTCCCGGCTGAGGCAGAGCGGCGGCTTGATCTTCAAGACGTTCAGGTGGTCGCCGGTCGGCTGCATGATGACGCCAAACTCAAGAAGGCGATCGCAGATGGCCGCGGTCTCTTCTGTCGCGGGCTCCAGCGTTTCGCGATCGCGGACGAACTCGACACCGAGATAAAGCCCCATGCCGTGCACGGCGCCGACCAGCGGAAACCGCTGCTCCAGCGCTTCGAGCCTCGTCTTGAGGTAGCCGCCGACGACGCGCGCGTTGTCCTGCAATTTCTCCTCTTCGAGAAGATCGAGCACCGTCTGACCGACGATGGAACTCACCGGACTGCCGCCTGATGACGAGAAGAAATAACCTTCCTTCTCCAGGGCGTCGGCAATCTCACGCCGCGTGATGACGGCGCCGAGCGGATGGCCGTTGCCCATGCCCTTGGCGATGGTGATGATATCGGGCACGACGCCCTGTTCCTCGAAACCCCAGAAATAGTCCCCGAGCCTGCCGTAACCGACCTGCACCTCGTCTGCGATGCAGACACCACCGCGCTGGCGAACCATGGCATAGACGGCGTCGAGATAGCCTTTCGGCAAGGGAATGCCGCCGGCGTTGCCATAGACCGGCTCACAGATGAAGCCGGCAAGGCCTTGCCCCCCGTCCTCCAGTTCGCGCAATTTGGTCGCAACCGACCGGACGTAATTGTCGGTCGTGCCGGCGCCGCGGAACGGGCCTCGATAGGTGTTTGGCGCCACCACGGCATGCACCCAGTCAGGGCGGGTCTCAAGCGCCTGCGGGTTGTCAGCGATCGAGGTCGAGACCGCGTCGCTCGCCACCGTCCAGCCGTGATAGGCCTCGAGCAGACTGACGATGTTGCGCTGGCCGGAAAAGGCCCAGGCGAGCCGCAAGGCGAGATCGTTCGCTTCCGAGCCGCTGTTGACCAGGAACACCGTGTCGAGGCCATCGGGCGCGAGTGCTGCAAGCCGCGCGGAAAACTCGGCGACCGAAGCATAATGGAAACGCGAATTCGTATTGAGCAGCGACCATTGCCGGCCGACCGCTGCCGCCAGCCGCGGATGTCCGTGGCCGAGGATGGTGACGTTGTTGACCATGTCGAGATAGGCCCTGCCCTCGACGTCGAACAGATGTTCCTTCCAGCCGCGTTCGATCTGCGGTGGATTGCGATAGTAGTTTTTCTGCTGCCTGGCGAAGTGCCGCTTGCGGCGGTCAAGCAGGTCGGTCGAATGCGGTCTCGGCGCATCGCAGTCGAAACCGAGGATGCCTGATGGTGACGGGCAGAGCATGCGCCACGCATCCGCCTGATGGGCCGGGACAAACAGCGGCGGGTTCAGTCCCGGTTCGCGGCAGAGCTGCACCCGGATCAGGCCAAGCCCATGGCCGGCCTCGACCACCGTGCCGATCGGCGTGCCGGCAGCAACCGTCTCTTCCGTATCCTCGGACGGTTCGAGACCGGAGAGATGGAGAACGACCGCCCCACCGTTCAGGACCATCCGCCCGTCATGCCATTCGGGTCGGCCGGCAAAGGGTGCCCTGACGACAGTCCCGGTCGGCAGGCAGAGATCGACATGCAGGGCGAAGGTCGGCATCGGCGCGGACGCCCGAAGCGCGCTCTCGGTCATCCGGTACTCGCCATACCGGGTCGACGCCATCCCGATCGCGTGCGCCGCCGTCTGCAGCAACGAGGCCGGCAGCGCCTCGTGCTGCCAGCGCTCCTCGGGAAGCAGCGGGCTCAAGATGGAAAGATCGATCTGGCGCACGCCGGCAGGCTCGATGTCGACGAGCAATCCCTCACCCACCACCGGCATCGTCGCCTCCGGTACCGCATCGACGGCACGCAGGATCGCGTATTGCATCATGGCCGGCGGTACGGAGACGGCAACGTCGAAGATCTCGCGCTCATGGGCCGCGTTGCCCTGCACATAGGCGTTCTCAGGATCGATGGTGAGCTGCTGCTCGGAACTGGCGATCAGAACCGCGGCACGCGCAACGATCAGCGGCCACAATGCCTTCAGCTCGTTTTCCTCAAGCGGGCAAACCGCGTGAAAGGCCCTGATGGCCGGCAGAACGAAGAGAGGATCGCCATCGGCATGATGCAGCAGCGAAGCGCATGTGACGGCGAGCTCTGCGACGAGCCAGCCCTTCAGAATATCGCCGAAATCGATGACGCCATCCGGGATCGGCCGGCCGGCCGCATCCGGTTGGCCGACGACATTGTCGTCAGTCACATCATGGTGGATCGCCTGGAGGCGCAGATCGGCCGTCAGCGGCTGCAGCCGGCGCATGGCCCCGACCATCGCCTCGGCGATGCGCTTCTTCAGGCCCTCGTCGGTCATGGCGGAAAGCAGGTGCAAGGCGACCGGTGCGGCGTGGCGTAGATCCCATTGCAGCTCGCGGTCGAGGCCCGGATGATCGAAATCGCTGAGTGCCACCGCCAGCCGCCCGGCAATGTCGCCGAGCGCGGCCACGGTTTCCGCTGTCAGATGTTTGCGCCGCGTCAACGGCACGCCATCGAGATAGGTCAACAGGCGAACGCGATAGTCCTCGCCGCGCACCGTCACATCGACGATGTCGTTGCCATCGAGCGCGCCCATGACCTGCGGCACCCGCACCGAGCCGGTCTGACGGGCGAGATGCAACAAGGCGGCGTTCTGGGCTTGCAGTTCCAGCGGATCGTAGGCCGCTCGGCAGATCTTCAGGACGAAAAGTGCCTCGCCGGTGTCGATCCGGTAGTTGCGATCCTGCTGGCTGCCCAGTTCGGTCAGGGTGCCGGAAAGGCCGAAATGCTCCGAAAGAATGCGCGCAGCGTCCTCGGGCGTCACATCGGGCCTTGGCAATTGCGTGCGAAGCTTCAGCGCGTCTTCAACCATAATGTCGCCTCCATCACATCCGGCATCATGCCGACTTCCGAATCGACCGAACGGGTCTCCTGACTATTGCGACACACCTTCAAGGCGATAGCGCGTCCCGGGATAGAGCAGGCGCGCCGTCGTCACATTGGCGGTGTCGGACCAGGTGCGACGCCGGATCATAAGACAAGGCTCGTTGCGGTCGATGCCGAGCAGCTTGCATTCCCATGGCTGCGGCGACACCGCCTCGACGATCTGTTCGGTGCGGGTGATCGGTGCGACCGCCGTCAGATAGGCGTTCGGCGTCATGTCGCGGAAATCCTGCTCCATGTATTTCGGGCAGATGGCCGGGTTGACGAACCGGTCCTCGATCTGAATCGGCAGGCCGTTTTCCGAATGCACCATGATCGAATGGAAAACTCGTGCGCCGGTAACAAGCCCGAGCGCATAGCCGATTTCCGAAGGTGCTACCTCCTCCTGCATCAGCGTCATGCGCGAAGTATGGGCGTGGCCGCGCTCGCGGATCTCGTCGGCGATGTTGCGCACTTCCAAGAGCGCCGTGCTGCCCTTGTGTGCCGCGACGAACGACCCTACCCCCTGAACGCGGGTGATCGCCCCCTCGGTCGCCAGCTCCCGCAGCGCCCGGTTCGCGGTCATGCGGCTGACGCCGAGATCGGCGACGATCTCGTTTTCGGAAGGAATACGATGATGTGCCGGCCATTCCCCGCTGTCGATGCGGGTGCGGATGAACTGCTTCACCGCCTCGTAGCGTGGCACCGGTCCGTCCTCGAATGCGGCCATTTCGATCCTTCGCCTGAGTGCCGTTATTGGCATTTTTCCCGCCCTTTCCGGAAAGCAAACAAATCATGCGTATCCGGCAATGATTCTTTTCGTTCATTTCGCGCTTGCGCGCCACAGCAAAATATCTATAGTTCCATATACAACTACGTACAGGAAAATCGCAACATGGCAACTTTTCCCGTCAACCGGCTCTTCGCCGACCATGTGCTTCTGCCGACAGGCTGGGCGCAGAATGTCGCCATTGCGCTCGATGCGTCAGGCGGCATCGCCTCCATTGAGACCGATCAGACGATCGCCGACGGCGACGAACGCGTTGCCGGACCGCTCATTCCAGCCGTCGCCAATCTGCATTCCCACGCCTTCCAGCGCGCCATGGCGGGCCTCGCCGAGGTCGCCGGCAGCGGCAACGACAGTTTCTGGACCTGGCGGGAAGAAATGTACCGCACCGTCGGACTGGTGAACCCCGACGACGTCGAGGCGATCGCCGCCAAGCTCTACATGGAGATGCTGAAGGGCGGCTTCGGCCATGTTGCCGAATTCCATTACCTGCACCACACCGCCGACGGCACGCCCTATTCCGACCCGGCCGAGATGTCGCTGCGCATTCTCGCTGCCGCGCAATCGACCGGCATCGGCCTCACCCATCTGCCGGTCTTCTACGCTCATGCCAATTTCGGCGGCGTCGCCCCGAACGTCGGCCAGCGCCCCTTCCTGCATGACCCCGATCGTTTCCTCGCACTCCTGGAACGCCTGGCGCCGATCTGCCGCGACAATGGCCAGACGCTCGGCTACGCCATCCATTCACTGCGCGCCGCGACCCCGGAAGAGATGCGCACGATCCTCGAACGTGCACCCGTCAACGGACCGATCCATATTCACGTCGCCGAACAGACCAAGGAAGTCGAAGACAGCCTTGCCTGGAGCGGTCGCCGCCCTGTTCAGTGGTTGCTCGACGAAATGCCCGTCGACGAGCGCTGGTGCTTGATCCACGCGACCCATCTGACCGACGAGGAAAGACAGCGGCTGGCACGGTCGGGCGCGGTCGCCGGCCTTTGCCCGGCAACGGAAGCCAATCTTGGCGACGGCATCTTTCCAGCCGTCGACTACATCGCCGAAGGCGGACGCCTCGGCATCGGCACCGACAGCCATGTGGCAACCAGCGTCGCCGAAGAACTGCGGTTGCTGGAATACGGCCAGCGCCTGCGCGACCGGCGTCGCAACCGGCTCGCCGCCGCCCCGGGCGCATCGGTCGGCCACACCATTTTCGATGCGGCCCTCAAGGGTGGCGCCCAGGCTGTCGGCCATAAGGCTGCCGGCATTGCAGTCGGTGCCCGCGCCGATTTCGTCGTGCTCGACGGCTCCAATCCGTACATCGCCGCCGCAAGCGGCAATCAGATCCTCGACCGCTGGCTGTTTGCGCTCGGCGGCGAGACCGTCCGCGACGTCATGGTCGCGGGACAGTGGAAGATCCGCAACGGACGCCATGATCGGGAGGAAGACATCGACCGTGCTTTCGCGCGGGTGCTTATGAAACTGAAGTAGCAATCGAAGCGACTATCAAAAAAAGGGGAATGCGCATGTCGATCAGCAAACTGAAACTCACCCTCGCCGCCACCGGCCTCGTGCTTGCCGCTTCTGCCGGCAACGCCAGCGCCTCCTATTGCGGCGACGGCAAGACCGTTACCTTCGCCGGCATCGACTGGGAAAGCGGCGCGTTCATCACCGAGGTGATGAAAACCATCCTGTCGAAGGGCTACGACTGCCAGGTGGATTCGATCCCCGGCAATTCGGTGACGCTCGAACAGGCGACCGCCAACAACGACGTCCAGATCTTCGCCGAGGAATGGCTCGGCCGCTCCGACATCTGGAACAAGGCTGTCGAGGAAAAGAAGGTCGTGGCCATCGGCAAGACCTTCGTCGGCGCCAGCGAAGGCTGGTTCGTGCCGGAATACGTCATCAAGGGCGATGCCAGCCGCAACATCGAGGCCAAGGCGCCGGACCTGAAGAGCGTCTCGCAGCTTTCCGATGCCAAGATCGTCGAACTCTTCGCCGATCCGGAGGAGCCGTCCAAGGGCCGCTTCCTCAATTGCCCGTCCGGCTGGACCTGCGAGGGCGTCAGCACCGCCAAGCTTGATGCCTACAAGCTCGGCGAAACCTATGTGAACTTCCGTCCCGGCACCGGCACGGCGCTCGATTCCGCAATCACTTCGGCCTATCTGCAGGGCGAGCCGATCCTGTTCTACTACTGGTCTCCGACCGCGATCATGGGCAAGTTCAAGCTCGTCCAGCTTGAAGAGCCGGCCTACAACGAAGCCTGCTGGAAGGAGCTTTCGAGCGCCACCGGCAAGCGCGACCAGGGCTGCGCCTTCCCGTCCGTCGATGTTTCCTACGGCGTCAACAGCACCTTCGCCCAGGAAGCCCCCGAGATCATCGCCATCCTCGAAAAGGCGACCTTCCCTCTGGAAGACGTCAACGGCAGCCTTGCCTACATGACCGACCAGAAGGTCGATGCAGTGGCGGCAGCGGCCGAGTTCCTGAAGACCAAGGGCGACATCTGGGGCAAGTGGGTCTCCGACGAGGCCCGCGGCAAGATCGAAGCCAGCCTGAAGTAAAGTCCGTTCGGTCGGCCGACGCGGGTCTGATGCGCCTCGCCTCTGTCTGAGACAGGGCGGTCCCATCGGACCCGCGCCGGCCCCACCCTTCGACACCCCGAGGCAAGCGCCATCGGCGGCGGCATTGCGTCCGTCATGGCCCGAGCAAGGAACGACATCCGATGTTTCCGGATTCCCTCAATCTCTCCATCCGCGCGCCGGTGAACGAGTTCATCCAGACGCTGGTCAGCAGCTATGGCTGGGTCTTCAAGGCGATCAGCGCGGTGATCCTGAAAGCCGTGCTGTTCATCGAATGGATCCTGCGCGGCCTGCCCTGGTGGGTCGTCATCCTCGCCTTCATGGCGCTTGCCTGGCAAAGCTCCAAGCGCTGGACGCTGACGGTCGCCGTCGGCGCGCTCCTGTTCTTCGTCGGCGTGCTCGGCCTCTGGGATCTTACCATGCAGACGCTGGCGCTGATGCTGATGGCGACGCTGGTGTCTGTGGCCATCGGAGTTCCCATGGGCATTCTCGTCGCCAAGAGCCGGCTGGTGCGCAACATCACGCTGCCGGTGCTCGACGTGATGCAGACCATGCCGAGCTTCGTCTATCTGATCCCGGCGCTGATGCTCTTCGGCCTCGGCAAGGTGCCGGCGATCCTCGCCACCATCATCTATGCCGTGCCGCCACTGATCCGCCTCACCGACCTCGGCATTCGCCAGGTCGACCACGAGGTGGTCGAAGCGGCAACGGCCTTCGGCGGCAGCCCCAACCAGATCCTCTTCGGCGTCGAACTGCCGCTGGCAACCCCGACGATCATGGCCGGCCTCAACCAGACAATCATGATGGCGCTGTCGATGGTGGTCGTCGCTTCGATGATCGGCGCGCGCGGCCTCGGCGAGCAGGTGCTGAACGGCATCCAGACGCTTGACGTCGGCAAGGGCCTGGAAGCCGGCATCGGCATCGTCATTCTGGCAATCGTACTCGACCGCATCACGCAAGGTTTCGGCAAGAACCGGACGGAGGATCCCCGCAATGGCTGATATCGAGATCCGCAACGTCTACAAGATCTTCGGCCAGGACGCCAAGGCGGCACTCGCCATGGCCAAGGACGGCCTCGACAAATCTGAGATTCTCGCCCGCTCCGGCTGCAGCGTCGGCCTCAACGACGTCAGCCTGACGATCGGTGCCGGCAAGATCTTCGTCATCATGGGCCTGTCCGGATCGGGCAAGTCGACGCTTGTGCGCCACATCAACCGGCTGATCGAACCGACCAGCGGCCAGGTGGTCTTCGACGGCAGCAACATCCTCGAGCTCGACGCCAAGGCGCTTCGCACCTTCCGCATGCACCGCGTCAGCATGGTGTTCCAGAGCTTTGCCCTGATGCCGCACCGCACCGTGCTGCAGAACGTCGTCTACGGCCAGCGGGTGCGCGGCCTTTCCAAGGCCGACAGCCGCGACATCGGCATGAAATGGATCGAGACCGTCGGGCTTTCCGGCTACGACGCCAAGTTCCCGCATCAGCTTTCGGGCGGCATGAAACAGCGCGTCGGCCTTGCCCGGGCGCTTGCCGCCGATACCGATGTCATCCTGATGGACGAAGCCTTCTCGGCGCTCGATCCGCTGATCCGCGCCGACATGCAGGACCAGTTGCTGCAGCTGCAGCAGAACCTGTCGAAGACCATCGTCTTCATCACTCACGATCTCGACGAGGCTTTGCGCATCGGCTCGGAAATCGCCATCCTGAAGGACGGCCAGGTGGTGCAGGTGGGAACGCCTGACGATATTCTCGACAAGCCCGCCAACGACTATGTCGCCCGGTTCGTCCAGCGCCGCCAGGGAAGGCCAGAAACTCATGACTGAAACCGTCACGCTTGATGGACCTGCAACCTGGGTCGAGATCGCCGCGGTCGCAGATGGCGCTCGGCTGACGCTTTCCGCGGCTGCTCGCCAGCGCATCGTCAAGGCCCGCGCCGTGGTCGAGGCGCTGGTCGATCGCGGCATCCGCGGCTACGGCATCAACACAGGTGTCGGTGCGCTTTGCGATGTCATCATCGACCGGGAAAACCAGCAGGCTCTGTCGCGCAACATCATCCTCAGCCATGCCTGCGGCGTCGGTGAGCCGCTCGGGCGAACCGAGGCACGGGCGGTGATGGCTGCCCAGATCGCCAATTTCGCCCATGGCTATTCCGGCGTCCGCATCGAGACGGTCGAGGCACTTCTGGCGCTGCTCAATGCGGGCCTCATCCCCAATATTCCGTCGCGTGGCTCTGTCGGCTACCTCTCCCATGCCGCGTCGATCGGCCTCGTGCTGATCGGCCATGGCTCGGCAAACGACGGCATGGCAACAGTCAGCGGTGCCGAAGCCTTGCGTCGGCTCGAGCTCCAGCCCCTGCAGTTGCAGGCCAAGGAGGGCTTGAGCCTCGTCAACGGCACGCCCTGCGCCACCGGCCTTGCCGCGCTGGCGCTGTCGCGCGCACAAAAACTCTTCGCCTGGGCGGATGCCGCATCGGCGCTGACCTATGAAAACCTCGGCAGCCAGGCCAATGCCTTTGCCGCCGGCCCGCTGGCGCTGCGGCACTCGTCCGGACTGCAGGCGGTCGGCAAGACGCTGCGCGACCTTCTGGAGGATAGCCCAATGCTGGCGGCAAGCGCCGGCACGCGCACACAGGATCCCTTGAGCCTGCGCGCCGTGCCGCATGTGCATGGCGCCGCCCGCGACGCCTTCGACCATGTGGCCGAGGTGGTGAACCGGGAGCTGGCAAGCCTCACCGACAACCCGGCCGTTTCAGGCACGCCGGAGGCGCCGGAGGTGCATTCGCAGGCTCATGCGGTTGGAGCAGCACTCGGTCTCGCCATGGACAGTCTCGCGGTCGCCGTTGCCGAAGTTGCGGCGATATCTGAGCGTCGTATCGACCGGCTGGTCAACCCGCTCGTCAGTGGCCTGCCCGCCTTTCTCGCCGGCGACAGCGGTGTTTCCTCCGGCTACATGATCGCCCAGTATACGGCGGCTGCCCTTGCCGCGGAGAACCGTCGCCTAGCAGCCCCCGCCAGCCTTGATGGTGGCATCACCTCGGCGCTGCAGGAGGATATCCTGACGCACGCCACGCCCGCCGCCTGGAAGGCGCTTGAAATCGTCGACAACCTCGAGCGCATTCTTGCAATCGAGCTGCTCGCGGCCGCACAGGCCTATGACCTGCAGCCCCGCGCAACGGCCAAGGCGAAACGCACCGAGGCGCTCTACCAGCGCATCCGCGCCGTCGTTCCCGTCTATGCAGACGACCGGCCGATGAACGAGGATTTCGACCGCATGCGGCTCGTCATTCAGGAAGAGACGCCATGAAGCTCCTGCCCGCCTCCGGCCACAAGCGCATGCCCTGGAAAAACGGTGGCGGCGAAACCATCGAGATATCAGTCTTTCCGGAAGGCGCATCGCTTTCGGAGTTTGACTGGCGGGTGAGCATGGCGACCGTCGCAAGCGATGGCCCCTTCTCTGCTTTTCCCGGCATCGACCGCACGCTGTCGATCCTTAAAGGCAACGGCATGACGCTCTTGATCGAAGGCCGCGACCCGGCCCGATTGACGGAGGCGGATGCGCCCCTTGCCTTCCCCGCCGACGTCGCCACATCGGCCAGCCTGATTAACGGCACGATCGTCGACCTCAATGTCATGACCCGCCGGGGCAAGCTCATCCATCGGGTGCGCCGGCTGGCGATCGACGGCGAGCATCCGCTGGCGAGCGAGGCTACCACCACCATGGTCTTTTGCCATCGCGGCGCGGTGGAGCTGGATGGTAACGGCCAGACGCTTGCGCTTTCCGTCGGCGATGCGGTGATCCTCGAGGGGCCGGTTGCGGCCACGGTGAAGGCGCCGGCACCGTGCGAGGTGTTTCTCATCGAGATCGACCCGGCGCCGAGCGTCTGACTGCGCCTGGTGCCGGCGGCCAGCTCCGCGCCGCTCTCCGATCGCGCAACCTCAGCTTACAACCGAACGGACGGCGCCAACACCAACGGCTACTTTGCGTCGCTGGCGCTGATCTCCTTCTGCTGCGTCATGATCGCCTCCGTCTGGATCTTGGTGTTCTGGCCGATGGCGATCATCCAGCGCTCCCCCTCCTTCACCAGGATGTAGAGCGGGCTGCCTTCCGCTTCTCCGAGGATCGGCGAGCCATCGTCCAGCACCGGGCGCTGGCGCCGGGAGAAAGCGTCGAAATCCGGCAAGCCTGAGCATTCTCGACGCTCCTCGCCAGGATTGGCACCGATTTTTCCGTTCATAATTCGGTAACCATACGGCGTGTTACCCGGGGAACAGCGCATTCGACGCCACAGGATAGTCTCCATGCCACGGTTTGACAGTCTCTCAACAGCAAACACAAGGCTTGGAGGATACGGACATGATCAAGACCGGTTTCGGCGTTTCCATCACCGTTCTGGCCTTCTCTCTGGCAGTGATCGCCTTCATGAATGTGGCCCTGTCCCAATATCGGGCGGCAGAAATTGCCGACATCACCCTGCCCGACTACAGCACGATCACCTCGTCCATCCATCGCTAAAGCGCGCCGTCTCGATTTCCACCGGGCAGGAAACCGGGTGGCTTGCCCGACGCTGAGGGGCAAGAATGCTCGATCAAACGATGGAGCCAGCCATGATGTCCCTGCTCACCCTCCACGCGTTGGCAGCCACACGAGGCGACGGTCTTCGCCTCGAACTCCTCACCGCGAAAACCTGATGTCCGTGGCCGGCAAACACGGCGTTTCACTTCACGCAGGCATTGAGCGCCTTGATGGCCTCATCGGCTCCCGCGAGATCGACCCTGGTTTGCGCAGCGCCGGCCGATTGAAACGTCAGTTCAGCGCTTTGCGCTAACGCCGATTGCAACGCGTCCCTGTCAGCGCCGACGTGAACAGTCAGGAGATGAGGCGTGCGGATATCGACTTCGCGTAGTGCAAACGCCTTGCCGCCGATCCTCAAGTCACCCGCGGATGCGCTCTTCTCGGTGAGATTCCAGCTGTTGTTGAAGAGGCTGAGGTGAAACGCCTGATTACGGTCGGCATACAGGATGAGCGCGATCTTTCGGTCGACGTTTTTCGACATCAGACAGCCTTTTCGTCCCCCATCCAATGGGTCTCCAGTCCAACTGCCCACCTGAAATTTTTGCTCAGAGCTTTCGCGCTTCGCCTCGTCCTGGTCACTTCCATCGCGCTCCATCTGCGGCGGCTTTCCGTCGGACCTGAACTGCAGAGCGTACTGGCTTTTGCCGATATCGGTGGCCTCGCAAACCGTCATGGCCTCGCCCTTGAAGGGGTTGGTGTAACCGCATCCGCCAGCCACTTCCTTCATCTCGAATTCAGCCGCTTCCTTACCGGGGTCCACAACGATCCTGTTGACGCTCTGCAACTGACTGTCCGGGTCGGGCTTCTCGGCCTCGCGTCCTCGGAAAGTCACTGCAACGCCGGACTTGAGGAAAACCGTGAAACCGGATCGGCCGTCTGGATAAACCGATTGTACCAGCATGCCGTCACATTGGCTCGTCCAGTCTTCACCTGCAACGATGAGGCTCTCACAGGTGCCGGTCAGCGTTCCCGTGGTCAGATCATCCGTGAGGGCCTGAGACTGGGCCGGCAGACTGATCAGCATACACGCGGCCAAGATAGCGGAAAACGGGCCAGCACGGAGTTTCGAAACTGCAATCGTCATAGTATTCGCCGAATCGCTCATATATTCAAAGTTGCGTTTAGCCTACAACGGCAATGGTCGGCCCGCCAGCGTTCCGCGCTGACAGCAGGAGGCTGAATTGGCAGCAGCAACCTGGGCGGGCAGCCATTGGCTACGACCGGTTCAGGCACCCCCAGAGCTTCGAGACCCGCTTTTCTCCAGATCTCCCTGATAGCCGCACTCTTGGCGGCAAGGCGACGGGCGAACCTAAGTACGGCGATCGCCATGATCGCGGCCTGACCGTTGCGCAGTCGGCCGGCGCTATTCTCCGCGTCAGGCAGAGCCGGCCGGTCTCCTTGAAACGTGAACGGCCGATGTCCTGGTGGAGAAACCTCCCTTCCCATTGTCGGCACGAACAAAGACTTCCCCTGGCATGACTTTGCTGCTTGGATGGACCGCACCGGCCGCCTCATGGCCGATGCCCATCCGTTGCCAGGAAGTTTCCGATGTCGAGCGATCATTCCCACCTCTGGCCCGGCGTTCCCCTCGCCCTGGGGTCCGCCGTTCTCTTCGGCGCCTCGACGCCGCTTTCAAAACTTCTGCTCGGCACCATTGACCCCTGGCTGCTCGCCGGCATGCTTTATCTCGGCGCCGGGATTGGCTTGGCGATCGTTCACCGCGCCCGCGCCCTGGTCGGACTCGATGGCGTCGAAGCGCCGCTGGCGCGCGCCGATATTCCCTGGCTGATTACCGTGATCCTGTTCGGCGGCGTGCTCGGCCCGCTGTTGCTGATGTTCGGCCTATCCCAGACCACGGCCGCCTCCGGATCGCTGCTCCTCAACCTCGAGGGACTGGCGACAATGGCGATTGCCTGGCTGGTGTTTCGCGAGAATGTCGATCGCCGCCTGCTCCTGGGCGCAGCCGCAATTTTATGCGGCGCGGTTCTCCTGTCGTGGAACGGTGCAGGCCTGAGCCTCGATCGCGGCAGCCTGCTGATATCAGGCGCCTGCCTTGCCTGGGGCATCGACAACAATCTGACGCGAAAACTCTCCTCCGCCGATCCCGTCCAGATCGCCATGATCAAGGGTTTGGCTGCCGGCGCCACCAACCTCGCCCTTGCCCTGTCGCTCGGCGCCTCGCTGCCGTCTGTCGGCCTCACGGCAGCAGCCGCCCTCGTCGGCTTCCTCGGTGTCGGCATCAGCCTCGTCTTCTTCATGCTCGGCCTGCGCCATCTCGGCACGGCGCGCACTGGCGCTTACTTCTCGCTCGCCCCCTTCATCGGCGCCCTTCTCTCGATCGCCCTCTTCCGCGACACGATCACCCTGCAATTCCTCTCAGCCGGCCTGCTGATGGCCTTTGGCCTCTGGATGCACCTGGCCGAGCGCCACGACCACGAACACACCCACGAGGCGCTCGAGCACGAACACGCCCATATTCACGACGAACATCACAACCACAGCCACGACGGCCCGGTCACCGAGCCGCACTCCCACTGGCACCGGCACGAACCGATGCGGCATAAGCATCCGCATTACCCGGACCTGCATCACCGGCATAGTCATGGGTGAGGGCGTTTAGGTGCCCTGAAATTACCTCTGAGACGGCTTGAAAGTGCGTCGAAGTTGCGGATTTTGGAGCATATCGGAAATGCAAATTTTCCGGACTTGCGTGGCAAAATTCCGGAAAAGCGCGAGCTATAGCGGCGATGGTTCGCGCTGGTGCGGGACGGACCGGGCATTCTGTGCCTGATCCGCCTGGGGATTGATCCCCGTTATGCCTGGACCAGCATCTTGACAACCTCATCGGTCGTCCAAAGGCCGTTGGCCATGTAGCGGAAATTGATCAGCGCAGAGAGATAGCCGTCACCCTCCGGCAACTTCGGCGCAGCGACCGCATCGCGAACGATGCCGACTTCGAAGCCAAGTTCGAGGAATTCGCAGCAATGCGACTCCACGCACATATTGGCGAGCATTCCTGCCAGGATGATCTGGTCAACGCGCTGCTTTCGCAACTGCAATGGCAGGTCGTTGGCTGCGGGCCGTATAGCTTGTGCGGCGAGCAAATGATCGTCTTCCCGTCCTCGATGTACGCTTTAAATTCCGGAAGGAAATCTGCGCCGGAGCCACGAAATCCGTCCTGGGTGTATGGGCCTTTTCGATCGAAGATGCCGACCTTATGCTGGAAGACTTCGAGTGGGCCTTGGATTTTCCACGAATGGTCCCAGTGGTAATAGTAGTGCGGCGAAATTGCCACGACGATGTCGGCTGCTTTGGCGGCCTCGAAAGGGCGGCCAAGGTTTGCGACTACGTTGTGCTCGGTCACACTCTCTCCCACGACCGGCCAGGCAAGGCCCTTCGGGCTCATGAAATCGATTTGCGGGTCGATCACGACCAGGGCCGCACGCGATCGGTCCAACTTCATGTTGCCCTTTTCAAGGGCCGGATTTGGTGGATCGGCATAGGGATCATTGGTGGCCGCTTGCGCTCCTCCGCCGCCGACAGCAGTGAGCGCGGTCGCCGCCGTGATCCCGGCGACGGCACTTAAGAAGGATCTGCGGGGTGGGTTGCAACAATTATCATCATGCATATCGAAAGCCCTTTTGTGTTGGATGGGTTGACTGAATCACCGTCTGGGTCTCAAACGTCCGAAAGGACACAGTTCAGGTGATTTCGGACATGCCTCTGATGTCGCCTTTATCCGCCGACCGCGGTGACAACGGCAGGGGAAACACACCGAAGTCGATAGATCGCCGCACCGGGAGGACAAAAGTGTTGAGGCGATGAAAGGAACCTATCAGCCGACCGCAGCTTGCGAAATTATACCGAGGTTTAAAGAAGCTAGGCGTATGTGTTGGGGACGCCGTCCCGCGTGTCGTTTCCATGTCGCGTGCAGTAGCCGCGCCCTGCAGCGGAGGTCCGATTTGGTCGCCCCCCCCACTCGACAGCAGAACCCAGGCTCGCATGCGCCTCGCTGCGGACATGTCGCGCCGACGCAATGATCTGGAGAGCCGCATCAAGGACGCCACCATTGCTCAACGGCGTCATCAACGTTGCCAGCATAGGCACCGAACACCGCGACCTGGGGGATAACATTCGTTCGTGGCAGGCAGAGTTGGCCCAAGAGCCGGAGCCCGTCAGCCCAGTCACTCTGCACCCGGCAGCGATCGAGTCGTACCGCCGCTCGCTGAAAGACCTGCGGAAGGTGATCGAGCGGAACCCGAAGAGCGCAGACGCCTATTCGAGGCTGATGCGCCAGTTGATCAAGGAAGTACGGGTCAGAACTTGGAGAAGCGCAAGCCCGATATCCAACTCATTGGAAAGCTAAGGAGTTCCTTTGCAGAGACCCAACCTAAGGTACGAGCGGGGTGTCTAATGGTAGCGGAGGAGGGATTCGAACCCCCGACACAAGGATTATGATTCCTCTGCTCTAACCTACTGAGCTACTCCGCCGGGTACCGCGTCAGGGCTTCGAAGGTGAAGCCGTCTTGACTGGACGGGCGGCTTATAAGGCCCGGTTCTGCCTAGTGTCAAGCCAAGTCGCGGGGAAAATGTGAAGTTTTCCCGCGCGATCGGAAATGACTGCCTCAGGCAGCCGCAGGCGCTGCCAGAAGCACCTTCAATGAGGCTTCCGCACCGGCCTCACGCTCGGATTTGCGGATGAAGCCGCCGCCATAGACGCGGGCGTCTTCGCCGACGCCGGAATAGAGCGCGCAGGCCTGGCCGGGCGCGATGCCGGCTTCGCCTTCGGCAAGCTCGACATAAAGACCCTCGGCGTCACGCTTCAGGATAGCGGGCGCCGGCTGGCGGGTGGAGCGGACCTTGGCGAAACAGTCGAAGCCATCGGCTGCCACGTCTTCAAGATCTTCATCGCCCAGCCAGTTGACGTCGCGCAGGTAGACGCGGCGCGTTTCCAGCGCTTCCTTGGGGCCGACGATGACGCGGCGCGAGCGGGCGTCGAGATAGACGACATAGAGCGGCTCGCCGGTGGCGATGCCGATGCCGCGGCGCTGGCCGATGGTGTAGTGCAAAATGCCGTCATGGGTGCCGAGTATGCGGCCATCGAGATGCACGATCTCGCCGGCAAGCGCTGCATTCGGCTTCAGCTTGGAAACGATATCGCTGTACTTGCCCTGCGGCACGAAACAGATGTCCTGGCTGTCGGCCTTCTGGGCAACGACAAGGCCCATCTCTTCGGCCAGCACCCGCGTTTCGGCCTTGGAGAGGTGACCGAGCGGGAAGCGCAGATAGTCGATCTGCTCCTGCGTGGTGGCAAAGAGGAAGTAGCTCTGGTCGCGATCGGCGTCAGTCGGGCGATAGAGCGCCCGCTGGCCGGCATAGCGCGGGTTCGGGCTCGGCCGCGAGCGGATGTAGTGGCCGGTCGCCAGCGCATCGGCACCGAGCTCCTTGGCCGTCGCCAGGAGATCGGCAAACTTGACCGTCTGGTTACAGGCAACGCAGGGGATCGGCGTTTCGCCGGCGACATAGCTTTCGGCAAACGGGTTGATCACCGTTTCGCGGAAGCGCGCTTCGTAATCGAGCACGTAATGCGGGATGCCGAGCGTTTCGCAGACGCGTCGCGCGTCGTCGATGTCCTGGCCGGCACAGCAGGAGCCGGCACGGTGGACGGCGGTACCGTGGTCGTAGAGCTGCAGCGTGATGCCGAGAACGTCGTAACCCTCGCGTTTGAGCAGGCCCGCGACGACGGAACTATCGACGCCGCCGGACATGGCGACAACGACACGCGTATCTTCGGGCTTGCGGTCAAAATTGAGAGTATTCACGGGATCCAATCCGGCCTTCGGGTGGCAGCGACAACGCTCGCCCCTGTTTCACGCTTCATGCGATGCAATGCCTGCGCGATAGCACGCGGCACGCGTTCGGCTTCTACAGCGCCGCGCGTCTTATTCAGACGCGCCAAGGTCGCTGTAGCACGACAATGTCCAGAGTATCTTCTCCGCTTTCTTGAAAGCGGGAGGCTCCAGTCGCCGACATATAGAAACTTGTCCGCCCGGCGGCAAGGGCGGTGCTATGGCGCAAGGCCGGTCAGGGCGGTCCGTCTCAGATCAGTTTCAGCCGCATGGCGCGGGCGATCGCCTGCATGCGGTTGACGGCGTCGAGCTTGCGGGTCGCGCTCTTGAAGTAGCTGCTGACCGTATAGGTGGAGATGCCAAGGATGATGGCGATCTCGTCGCTGCTCTTGCCGGCTGCGGCCCAGCGCAGACACTCGATCTCGCGGCTCGACAGCTTTTCGCGCGCCGAGCTGCCGGTGTCGAAGGTGCGTTCGAGGCATTCGAACAGCTGCACGAGGGAAAGATAGAGCGTCGCCTGCTCGACGCCGACAGGCGGGTCGCGTCGTCCGGACAGCATGGCGACGAAGGGATCGCCGCTGCTGGTATGCAACTGGACGGCGAAATGGCGCCCCATCTCCGGATGCGCCAGCAGCCGGTGCACCATCGCCTCGTCGGTCGGTTTGCCGGCCGCATCGAGCAGCTCGGCGCCGCCGGTTACCGGCAGCTTGGTACCGCGCAGGCGCTCGACGAGCACGCTCGACTGAAAGGTCTCGCAGGCGTCGTACTGGCGCACCAGCTCCGACGGCCAGTTACTCAGCACCAGGCGCTCGGAAAAGCGCTGCTGCTCGGCCAGCGGCAGGCGCGCGATCATGAAATGGCCGAAGCCATAGCGCGCGATCAACCGCCGCATCAGGTGCAGAAGTTCGTATTCCGTGCGGACGGCAGCCGTATCGATTTCGGAAATCATGTCCGCCGTCTCAGCCTCGCGCAGCAAGGCTGGTTCATTCGATTCCTTCATCTCTGATCACCACATCACCGGTGCCAACGCACCTGGTCGAGAGAATACAAACAGCCCCGAAAATCATCCGGTGCATGAACTTCACCCGGCAGCCAGAATACAGCCACCCTCTCCGGCATGCCCGCGAAAGCAACGCGACCGGTTGTGAAAATATGACGATGCACCAAGAATGATTCGGGAGCGCACAAACGTCGCTCATCCTTTATTTCGGCGCCTCGTTACCAAGAATTTTAGTTAAAGTGAAATGTGGTAATTGCATGGCTCCCATGTAAAATCCGCGATAATCCAAAGCTTTCCGGGCATTAAGGCGGCTCTTGTCGAGCGCGACAGGCGTCGCGATCGCCGGCGGGACGTTGCGGAAGTGATCGAGGGAGTGTGCGGAAGTATTTAAAATTATGAGCAAATTGTTACCGACCGCTTAGGCAAATGTTAAATGTGGCGGGCTAAGGTCAGCAACATATGGTCTTGAGTTTGTGTAGAGAGTCCCATGACCGAAATGATGCGACCACGTGTAAAATATGTCATCGGCCCCGATGGCAGTCCTCTGACGATTGCGGATCTGCCGCCGGCGAATACCCGGCGCTGGGTTATTCGCAGGAAGGCTGAGGTGGTTGCCGCTGTCCGCGGTGGCCTTTTGAGCCTTGAGGAAGCGTGCGAACGCTATACCCTCACTGTCGAGGAATTCCTTTCCTGGCAGTCCTCCATCAACGATCACGGTCTGGCCGGCCTGCGCACCACACGCATCCAGCAATATCGCCACTAAAAGCCCCCAACAGGGCCATAGGTCGAACGGCGGCTCCGGAATTTCCGGTGGCCGCCGTTTTCGTTTTCCGTCGCCCGCTCCGCCCCGTCTTTCAATAGGCAACATTTCGGCGACAGTGCGTTTCCCCTTCGCGTTCGCCAAACCGGTTTCGAATGCTGCAGTCATGCGATAGCATCTTCAGCAACACGCAAACGTTGAATGTGAAGGGATGCTGAGATGGATATCGCCCACGAAGAAATCGGTTCGCACGGCCGCTACTCGACAACCGTCGAAGGCTATACCGGCGAGATGACCTATTCCCGCTCATCGCCGAAACTGATCATCGTCGATCACACGCTCGTTCCCGACGAGTTGCGCGGCAAGGGCGTCGGCCAGGCGCTGGCAAAACATGCAATCGACGAAGCGCGCAAGGGCGGCTGGAAGATCATTCCGCTCTGCCCGTTCATCCGCGCGCAGGCGCTGCGCCATCCCGATTGGCAGGACGTGATCCAGGCCTGAGGCGGCAAACCACCAAAGTTCCGAAATGGGAAAACCCGCCCGACAGATGCCTGTCGCGCGGGTTTTTCGTTCTTGTGACAATCGTGCCGGATCGGGCCATGCCATCGGCATCGCCCGACAAAGAATGAAAATCATCTGCCTCGAAACGGCTAAGGAGCTTACGCCCTGAGACGCGTCGTCGTATCCCGTTCCTCGAGCGCCGCCGCCTTCGCAAATTCGGCCTGCACTTCTTCAAGTGCAAGTTCGGCCGCATCCTGCTGCGCCTTCAGTTCACGAATGGAGACCTGAAGATTGTCGGCTCTTTGACGAGCAGCCTTGGCGAAAGTGGGATAGGCAAAATGCGAGGGATCGGAAATGCCCGACTTCTTTTCCTCGAAAACAATCTGATTTTCCAGATCCTTGGTCATCCGTTCGAACTCAGCCATCATCATCTGAAGCTGGCTCAGCTGACGCTGCTTCTCCCTGACCTGAAATTCCTTCAGGCGGACAAGGCTCTCACGTGCTTTCATACGCAATACTCCCGTGGATAACGAGACCCCGGTTACTGATTTGGCCCGTCGAGCCTGCCCCAACAGACAGAAAACGAAAATCGACAGCGATATTAACAAAAGCCTACCGCTGGTAACCTTTCGTTTACGGGCATCGTTAATCATAGGGGTGATGATTTAAGGCTCCGTAAATACTGAGGCACGAAATATGACGGCCCCGGCATTAACGAGTCAGAAGAGTCAGATAGCGGCATTTCCTCATGTTTCGCATGAAAAGTGCCATTTTGGATTCATGTTTGAAATCAGGGAACTGCTAAAAATATTTAACAATCTCGATACAGCTTGCCAGAGTGAATCAGAATTTGTTAACCATTTGATGGCAGCCTCCAAATCAGGCAACGACTGGATCCGTATCGCGTAAGGGGGCCACGATGACCTTGGGCGGCGGAAAAGGGGAAGAATATGCGGGTTCTACTAATTGAAGACGACAGCGCAACGGCTCAGAGCATTGAGCTGATGCTCAAGTCCGAGAGTTTCAACGTTTACACCACCGATCTCGGTGAGGAAGGCGTCGATCTCGGCAAACTCTATGACTACGACATCATCCTTCTCGACCTCAACCTTCCGGACATGTCCGGTTACGAGGTCTTGAGAACACTGCGTCTTTCCAAGGTGAAGACGCCGATCCTCATTCTCTCCGGCATGGCCGGAATTGAAGACAAGGTTCGCGGTCTCGGCTTCGGCGCCGACGACTACATGACCAAGCCGTTCCACAAGGACGAGCTGGTGGCGCGCATCCATGCGATCGTCCGCCGTTCCAAGGGTCATGCCCAGTCGGTCATCTCGACCGGCGAACTGATCGTCAATCTCGATGCCAAGACGGTGGAAGTCGGCGGACAGCGCGTCCACCTCACCGGCAAGGAATACCAGATGCTCGAGCTGCTCTCGCTGCGCAAGGGCACGACGCTCACCAAGGAAATGTTCCTCAACCACCTCTACGGCGGTATGGACGAGCCGGAACTGAAGATCATCGACGTCTTCATCTGCAAGCTGCGCAAGAAGCTTGCCAATGCTGCCGGCGGCGCCAACTACATCGAAACCGTCTGGGGCCGTGGCTACGTTCTGCGCGAGCCGGATGGTGCCGAATACGCCGAAACCGCCTGATTTCGAGCTTTCTTCCGGGCGCGGCATGGACCCGCATATCCAGGCATGACGCCAACGGACGCCTTTTGAACAAACCCGCCCTTCGAGGCGGGTTTTTTCGTTATGGTCGCCCCTTCCCTCGGTGATCAGGTGCTTCCTGGTGTCAAAGGTCCGAAGGTGGTGACATGCGCCTGCCTCGGCCTTGATCTCGGGTGTCATGCAAAAAGTGCCAAGACGAGACAGCAAAAAGCCGCAGCAACTGCCGCGGCTTGTTCAGTCCGGAAACACGTTTATTGCGGTTCAGGCCGCCATCGACTGGCTGGCAAAGACGCTCGTCAGGATCTTGCGATCGAACGGCTTCAGCAGGAAATCATCGGCACCGGCGCGCTTGCCGGCCATCATCTTCTTCAGATCCGCCTCGACGACGCAGTAATAGATGCGCACAGACGCACCATTCGGCAGTCGCCTGATATTGGCGATGAGATCCAGAGCGCCCTCCAGGCCGGCGTCGACCACGAGAATATTCGGCAGCTCGGCTTCGCAGCGCACCAGCGCCTCAAGGCCGCTCGGCGCTTCGTAGACAAGGAAGCCCATGCCGGACAGGATACGTTTCCCAACTTTCCTGACGACATCCGAGCCGTCGGCAATCATCAAGCGCCGCATGTCCAACTCCTTCATGACTTACCTATACGCGTGCTCGCACGCCTGAAACAACCCTATACAAATTTGGCAAAGATTTCGTTACGGAGCTTGCTTAACGCAGGCTCTCCGGCTGTTTTTAACACGCTGAAAATATTAATTTTTCGGTGAACCGGCCAAAAGCCAGGAAAGGCGGGCGCTCAAACTGTGGCCACGCAAATGTCCGGCGCGGGGGCCATCGCCACACCGCGCCGGACATGTATCAAAACAGCAAAGGCAGCGCCGGACTTAGGCGTCGACCGGCTTCATACGCGCCGTGAAGATGATCTCTTCGCCGGTCGAAACCACATCGATCGTCATGCCCGCTTCCTCGCCGAGCAGCACCGTGTAGTAGGGCTGGATCGAATGCGCATCGACCGCCTCTTCCGGCGTGCCGGACAGAAGTTCGACCAGACGCGGCGGCACGCGCATCATCCGGCCCTTGCAGGCCAGCGTGAACACTGCGTCGAGCTCGGGATTTTCGAGCGTGATGTCGATGACGCCACCGCGCGGGATCGCCCCATAGGCGATGAGGAAAAGATTCAGGAGGAGCTTGACCCGGTTCTTGGCGATGATGGCGCGCGGCCCGTGCCAGTTGACCTCGGTCTTCTTCTCGGCGGCGGCAAAGTCCTTGGCCGCCTTTTCCGCTTCGCCGGTATCGATCGACGCGCCGACCGAGCCGGAGGCGCCGAAGGCGAGACGAGCGAACTTCAGGCGGACCGACGCGTTGAGTGCGCTGGTGCGGATGAGGTCCATGGCGTCGGCATCGGCGCCGCCCTCGTCCAGAAGTTCCAGGCCATTGTTGATGGCGCCGACCGGCGAGATGATGTCGTGGCAAACCCGGCTGCACAGAAGCGCGGCCAGATCGGGTCCCGTCAATGTCAGGTTCGGATTCGTTGCCATCGTCTTTCCTTGTTCGGTTCCATCGGCATGCGGACATGAGGCACGCGCTCGGGCAGAGCCGGTAAAGCCTCAGGCGCTAAGACGCAAGCCATGGGCTGCCCGGCGCAGCCGTTCATCAGTGGATCATAATGACACCACATTTGGTAAACCGATTGTTAAGACCATCGGTTCAAATTGCAGGGAAATGGTCCAGACCCCCGCTGGCCGCGCCGTCACAGGCGATGCCGGCCATAGCAAACCCGCAAGCGAGTGATTTTCGCGCCTGACGGAGGAAACGATGCAGCAGATCATGAAGGCAGCCACGATGGCCAGCCGCGCTATCCTGGCGACGATGTTCCTGATGGCCGGCGCCATATCCGCCGCCCATGCCCAGCAGGCGAATAGTCAATATTCGATGCAGGAGATCGTCGATGCCGGTCACGGCTTCTTCGGCGAAACCTCGGGCGGCCTCGCCAAGGTGGTGGAGCGCGCCTTCGAACGTTACGGCCTGCCGAACGGCTATATCCTCGGACAGGAAGGTTCTGGCGCCTTCATCGCTGGCCTGACCTACGGGGAAGGCGAACTCAACACCAAGAATGCCGGCCAGCACAACGTCTTCTGGCAGGGGCCATCACTCGGCATCGACTGGGGCGGACAGGGCAGCCGAACGATGATGCTGGTCTACAACCTTCCGAGCGTGCCATCCCTCTACAAGCGGTTTGGCGGCGTCTCCGGTTCGGCCTATGTCGTGGCCGGCGTCGGCATGACGGTGCTCACCGACGAACACATCGTCGTCGTCCCGATCCGCACCGGCATCGGCGCCCGGCTCGGGGTCAATGTCGGCTATCTCAAGATGACACAGAACCCGACCTGGAACCCCTTCTGACCTAATGCATGTTTCCTTAAATCCTATTCGATTTAAGGATAAAACATGCAGCAATTCAAATGCTACAGCGACCTTTGCGCGTCTAATATGACGCGCGGCGCTGTAGATGGCGGGTGCGCTTTGGCGAAATCCCACCTCAAATACTTGCAGCGCACGAGACGTCATGTTTAGTGCAGGGAAGTAACATCAAGCGCCTTGCTCTGGCTGTAATGGTCGGGCGGGGCGTTTGCTTCCGGTCCAGCTTTGAAACGGCCAGCTCGTGATTGAATTCTCGCTCCTCTTTGCCCTGGGCTTCCTGACGGCGATCATCATCGGCCTTCTCGTCGCGCCGGCCATTCACCGCCGCATCGTGCGCTTTGCCGAGGATCGTCTGAAGGCGACCATGCCGCTCAGCCCCCAGGAAGTGCGCGCCCAGAAAGATGCCGCCCGCGCCACCTTTGCCGCCGAGAACGCACGCACGCAGCAAGCCCTGAAGCGCGAGCGCGACAAGGGCGTATCGCTGATGCTCAACAACGAAAAGACACTGCAGGAGGCACGCCGCCTGAACGGCGAGAATGCCGATCTGCATTCCCAGCTTGCCGACATGAACGTCGAAGCCGCCGACATGCGCTCGGCGATCCGACAGTTCGAGCAGCGACTGGAGCGCATGAAGGTTTCGCTCGAAACCGTCGAGCGCGACAACGCCGGCAAGGCGGAAACGATCAAGACTCTGACCAATCAGTTGGCGCAACAGGCCGCCGCCATCGACAATCTACGCCTCGACCTTGCCGCCGGCGAGACAGAGGCCGAAAACCTCAAGAGCCGCGTCGCGACGCTCCGCGACGAGCGCGATGCGCTGCGTGCAGATCTGAAGACGGAAAGCGCGCATGCCAAGGAAATGGAGCTGCGTCTTGCCCGTGACGAGAGCCGCCTGCAGCGACTGGAAGACAAGCTTTCGCGGGAACTGGCTGCAGGCGCCGATCGCGAAAGCGCGCTCGAGCGACGCGCCGATGAAATCGAACGACTGAAGACCAAGGTGAAAGACGTGAACCAGGACATGCGGGATGCCGCCAAGGTGTTGCGCGCGGCAGGTATCGCCTTCCCAGCGCGCAAGGACCGTCGCGCAAGCGGCAGCGAGCCGTCGGAGGGCGTTGCCGCGCACCCTGCGCAGCTCATCGAGCAACCGGGCGTGCCGCCGCTGGAAACTGCGGCGCTTTCGCATGAACTCAAGAACCGTGCGGCCGCCCTGTCGGAACGGTTGACCAATTCCAAGACGACCGCCCATGACGATGCCTTGCGCGAGGAAGTGGCGGAAATTGCCGCCAGCATGGTGGCTCTGACGGCAACGCGCGAGGGCGCCGCCTCGCCGATCCTCAGCCTGCTCGCGGGTGACGAAAACAACGATGCGGCCGGCCGCAAGAGCCTGGCAACGCGGGCAAAAGAAATCCTGCCGAAGGAATAGGCACTTTCTGTGCGCGTCAGATCCGGTCGTTGATCAAGGCGACCTGATGCAGCGCGATGCCGGCTGCCATCGAGACATTGAGGCTGTCGAGCCCGGGCCGCTGGCGAATGCGGGCGGTGCGTACGGATTTCAGGATGGCCGGCGGCAGCCCCTCACCTTCCGTTCCGACGAGCAAGGCAGTGCGCCTGGCCGGCGGTATTCCGCCGATGTCGGTTTCGCCGGCCGGCGACAGCCCCCAGATCGCAAAGCCCTCGGCCTGCAGCCGTTCGATCAGCGACGCCGCCGACCCTTCGCGCGCAAACGGCACCGTCAGCACCGAACCGACGGAAACACGGATCGCCTTCCGGTACATCGGATCGCAGCTCGTCTCATCCATCAGCACCGCATCGACGCCGAAGGCCGCGGCATTGCGAAACAGCGAACCCATATTGTCATGGTTGGAGATGCCACAGGCTGCGAGGACCAGGCTTGAAGCGGGAAGCGAGGCAAGCAGCGTGTCCCGGCCGACAATGCCGTCACGGCGCCCAAGTGCCAGCACACCACGGTGCATGTTGAAACCGGCGATCGCGTCGAACACCGGTGCCGCCGCCACATAGACGGGCACGTCAGCGGGAAATTCCGCCAGAATGGCCTCCACGCCGGCCACACGGCTTTCGAGAAGCAGGATGGCCTCGGCGCCAAGCCCGCTGTTGGAGCGATGCGCCGCCGCCAGCATGCGCAGCACCACCGTGCCTTCAGCGATGAAACGCCCCTGTCGGCCCGTCAGGTCGCGCTCCTTGATCGACACGAAGCCGGCGATGCGCGGATCTGCCGGATCATCGATGCGGATCGGAGGCGAGGCGCTTGAGCTCATACCGTCAGTTGGTCCTGACGGTGATGTCGGCCACGATGCGGCCGGCGGCGATATCGAAAACGATGGCGCGCGGCTCGGCGCCGGGCAGATTGCCGTAGAAAAGCACCTGCGAGCCCGACAGCGCGACGTTGGTCACCGTGAAGCCGGCCGGGAGGGCGGCAACCGCATTGACCGGCGCCTCGCTCGGAACGGCGATGGCTGCGGATTGCGCCTGCGCCTTTTCGTCCGTGCGGGTCAGCTTGTAGACAATCGTTCCGAGGACAGCCATAAGCATGACCAACATCACGCCTGCCGAGACGAGTTGCAGCCGCACCATCTTGCGGCGAACATTCTCCATCGCCGGGTCTAGCGGCTTGTCTTCCTGGTCATCGGGCGCGGTCGCGGTCATGATTGGCCTTTTATCGGAATTAAAACGGAATGAACGACCCCTTTAAACAAGCAGCAGCCAATAGGAAAGTCCTGACGGCGGGCGAGGACGCCGCAGGGCGGCTCGATTCCTTCCTGACCGAGGCACTTTCGGGCGAGTTTTCCCGCAACCGGATCAAGAGCCTGATCGAGCAGGGTGCTGTTTCGATCAACGGCAAGCTGGTGACCGAACCGAAGAAGAAGGTCCAGCCGGGCGACCATTTCGAGATCGACCTGCCCGAGCCGGAAGATCCGGAGCCGAAGGGCGAGGATATCCCGCTCGACGTGCTCTATGAGGACGACCACCTTATCGTCCTGTGCAAGCCGGCAGGGCTTGTCGTTCATCCCGGCGCCGGCAATTGGACGGGCACGCTGGTCAATGCTCTCATCCACCATTGCGGCAACAGCCTCTCGGGCATCGGCGGCGTCAAGCGGCCCGGTATCGTCCACCGCCTCGACAAGGAAACGAGCGGGGTCATGGTCGTCGCCAAGAACGACGCCGCCCATCGCCATCTGTCAGACCAGTTTGCCGATCACGGCCGCACCGGCCCGCTCGAGCGTGCCTACCGGGCCGTCGTCTGGGGCCGTCCGCGCCAGTTGAAGGGCACCATCGACGCCCCTCTTGGCCGTGCGGGAGACCGCACCAAGCGCGCCGTAAAACGCGAGGACAGCGACGACGCCCGCGAAGCGATTACCCATTACGAGGTCGTCGAGCGTTATCTGGAAAAGCCCGACGGCACCAGCCTGGCATCGACGGTGGAATGCCACCTCGAAACCGGTCGCACCCACCAGATCCGCGTGCACATGGCTCATATCGGCCATCCGCTGATCGGCGACCCGGAATATGGCGCGGCCTTCCGCACCAAGGCCAACCTCCTGCCGGAGGCGGCAAAGTCCGTGGTCAGCCAATTCCACCGCCAGGCCCTGCATGCCTTCATGCTGCAGTTCGAACATCCGTCGACCGCCGAGACCATGCACTTCGAGGCCCCGGTGCCTGACGACATGGCGGCCCTGGTCGAGGCCCTGCGTGGCGGAACGTAACGCCACCTCTTGAATTTCGGCCGCAGGATTCCAATTTTAACTGCGCCTCTATTCGTGATCTGTCTTGCCTCCGGCGTCACATGTTAGTGAAACCGGACTCCTTGAATCATGCTTTCGCCGTACTTATTTTGTAGCCTCGTGGGGTCTTGACGAAGACCCACATGCCCGGCCTGCCGCCCGGAGGCCGGAGACTATAAAGGGGGGTGCTTCATGGCCCGAAACAATTTGCCGTCCATTGCCGCTGGTGAAGGCGGCCTCAATCGTTATCTCGACGAAATCCGCAAATTTCCCATGCTCGAGCCGCAGGAAGAGTACATGCTCGCCAAGCGGTATCAGGAGCATGACGACCGCAACGCCGCTCACAAGCTCGTCACCAGCCACCTGCGCCTCGTCGCCAAGATCGCGATGGGTTATCGCGGCTACGGCCTGCCGATCGGCGAAGTCGTGTCTGAAGGCAACGTCGGCCTGATGCAGGCCGTCAAGAAGTTCGAGCCCGATCGCGGCTTCCGCCTGGCGACCTATGCCATGTGGTGGATCAAGGCCGCCATCCAGGAATACATTCTGCGCTCCTGGTCGCTGGTCAAGATGGGTACGACCGCCAACCAGAAGCGGCTGTTCTTCAACCTGCGTCGACTCAAGGGCAAGATCCAGGCGCTCGACGAAGGCGACCTGAAGCCCGAGCACGTCAAGGAAATCGCCACGACCCTGAAGGTCAGCGAGGACGAGGTCATCTCGATGAACCGTCGCCTGTCCGGCGATGCTTCGCTGAACGCGCCGATCAAGGCGAGCGAAGGCGAATCCGGACAATGGCAGGATTGGCTCGTCGACGACCACGACAATCAGGAACAGATCCTGATCGAGCAGGACGAGTTGGACAGCCGCAAGGCCTTGCTCGCAAACGCGATGAAGGTGCTCAACGATCGTGAACGCCGCATCTTCGAGGCGCGCCGCCTTACCGAAGATCCGTTGACGCTCGAAGACCTGTCGACCGAGTTCGATATCAGCCGCGAGCGCGTGCGCCAGATCGAAGTCAGGGCCTTTGAAAAGGTCCAGGACGCCGTCCGCAAGGCGGCGTTGGAGAATGCCCAAGCCTTGCGCGTCGTCGAAGGCGCATAGGTCCGAGGCTTGGCATAACAGGAAACGAAAAAACCCGGCGAAGTTCTCGCCGGGTTTTTTTGTTGTTTCTGCTTCAGCGTGTCCGGCCCTATTGGCCTGTCGCTGCCGTATTGCCTGACGATCCCCAAGCGCGCATCGCCTGGCTGAAGGCTTCGTTGCCACTCTGGCCCTTTTCAAGCGTCAGCAAGGCGCGGCGACCGTTGCGGTATGTCAGCGGGATATCGATCCATCCACGGCTGCGCAGCAGTTCGGTATTGCTGCCAACCGCTTCGGCGAAGTCATTGAGCGCGATCATGTGGAAGTCGTCGGTGATCTTGGCGGGTACCGCGATCAGCGCATCGCCACGATCCTGCTCCGTCCGCTTCATCGAAACGCGCTGCACGCCGTCGATGGCGCCGCCTTCGAAGTTCTGCGGCAGCGAGAAGACGAACTCGATCACGTGGCTCGCCGGCAGGGACGGATCCGCATTGCGCTTGATCGTCATCAGCGCGGTCAACCCGCGGTCCGGCACGGTGATCTGAGCCTGGATTGCCGGTTCCGGCTTGGCGTCGCCACCCGGAGACTCCTCCTTGACCGACCAGGCGACAGTTCCCGGAATGGCGGTCGGAGAGGATTGGCCGAGCCGCTCTTCGTAGAGGAACATCTTTTCGCCGTTGGCAACCGCAACATCCGGCTGTGCCGGCTGAGCGCCGGGTTGCAGACCTGTACCAGGCGTTCCGGCGTCGGTACCAGGCGTACCGGCCGCTTCTTCCTGCGGTTTTCCGGCTTCGGTCTGCGGTGCGACCGACTTGCCTTCCTGCGCGGCACTTTCACCGTTCAAGACAGCCGGGCCGGCATCGGTTTCCGAGCCATCGGCAAGCAGGCGCTGGGTAAATTTCGTCGACGTGTTGTCCGGAACAGCCGTGTCGTCATGCGCGCCGGGCTGTTGCGTCACGGTCTCGCCGGTCGGCGCCGGGGGCGTGCTCTGCTGTTCCGCCGGCGTCTCACCCTTGCCGGAAACGGCCGACGTTATCGAAGCGACCATGCCGGAAATCCAGGCATTGCCCGCCTCCCGGTTCTGCCAATAGGCAAATCCGCCGCCACCGAGCACGAGCAAAAAGCCGGCGGCGATCACCAGGCGCTTGACGCTGAAGCGCGAAGGCTTTGGCGTCGTGCTATACGAAGTCGGCCGCGCCGGCATCTCGATGCCGCGATCGGTATCCTTGGCCGTTGCCGCTCCCGCACCTGCCGCCGTCGCACCGCCTTCAAGACCCAGAAGATCGTCAATGTGATCCCAGGCCGTACCCGCGCGCTCCTGCTGGCTTGCGGATTCCGCCGAGTTTGCGGCCGGCGTTAGCGATGTCTTTTCGACCGGCCACGACCAATCGGAAATTTCGGCGTCGCTGGCCTTTTGAGCGGGGCGCTCGGTGATCGAGGCAAACGGATCGTCGTCGTCGAACGACCAGGAACGGCTGGCATCCGCTTTCGGCGCCGCCGGCTCTATTTCGGCAGGCTTTTCCTCGACGGGATGCATGCCGAGCAACTCAGGTGCACCGGCATCGTCGACCACGTCGTCCGGCTTCGCGTCCAGCGAGGCAGGTGCAGGAGCGGGCTTCGTGTCTTCCCAGTCCGGCAGTTCCCATTCCGAATGCGCTGACGTTTCCGCAGCAGGCGCGACAGCGGGCGCATCCCAGGTCGCATCCTGCACCGATTCGGGTTCAGGCTCGATGGCCGGGGCAACCGGCGCATGGTCAAGGACCTCTTCAGCGGCAGGCTGGGCGGGTGCGACGATTTCCTCATCATGCGCCTGTGCCTCGACCGGCGGCTGCCAAGCCGGCTCGGCCTGCTCTTCGACGGCTTCGGCGTATTCGGCTGCTACCTCGACATATTCGGCCGGTGCTTCCGCGGGCACGGTCTCGGCATAGCTTTCCGTCTGCTCATCATGCTCGGCAACTGCGTCGGCGTAAGCAGGCTCGGCATCGCCGACAACGTCGTCTTGTGCCGGTTCTTCGGCTGCCGCCGTCACCGGCTCGCTTTCGGCCTGTTCGACCGGCGTCTCGACGACATCGCCCGGTTCCGGTTCCGCCTCAGCGGGCACGACCGCTTCCGCGACTTCAGCCTCGGGCTCGAACGCGTCGACCGCCGGCAGGGCCTCAGCATACTCGCTGTCGACCTCGCCGATCGCGTTTTCGAGTTTTGCCAACTGACGATTGATCATATCGTCCGACGGACGCGGATTCATATTTTCGAGTTGGCGACGCACGGCGGCGCGCGCCTTCTCGTAGACCTTATCCCGCATTTCCGGTGTGTTTTCCGACAGGCCGTCAACGGTCCTGCGAATAACTGCAACAAAATCCGCCATCAGAACTTTCTCATACGCTCAGGCATGTGTTTGCGATCACGACGCAATGTCAGTCCGCCGACACTAGTCCTCAAAGGGGTCCGTCACAAGTATTGTGTCGTCCCGCTCCGGGCTGGTCGAAAGAAGAGCCACCGGTGCACCGATGAGTTCCTCGACCTGGCGAACATACTTGATCGCCTGTGCCGGAAGATCTGCCCAGCTGCGTGCGCCGACAGTCGATTCCTTCCAGCCTTCAAGTGTAATATAGACTGGCTTTGCCGAAGCTTGCTGCGCCTGGCTTGCCGGAAGATGATCGATCTGCTGTCCGTCGAGAGTATATCCGACGCAAATCTTCAGTTCATCAAGGCCATCGAGCACGTCGAGCTTGGTCAGCGCGATGCCGGTGATGCCGTTGGCAGCGACCGACTGGCGCACGAGCGCAGCATCGAACCAGCCGCAGCGGCGCTTGCGTCCGGTAACGGTGCCGAATTCGTGGCCGCGCTCGCCGAGGAACTGGCCGATCTCGTCGTGCAGTTCGGTCGGGAACGGGCCCTCGCCGACGCGGGTCGTATAGGCCTTGGTGATACCGAGAATGTAGCCGAGCGAGCCCGGGCCCATGCCCGAACCGGCGGCGGCCTGACCTGCAACGGTGTTGGACGAGGTTACGAACGGATAGGTGCCATGATCGATGTCGAGAAGCGTGCCCTGCGCGCCTTCGAACAGGATGCGGGCGCCCTTGCGCCGCGCCTTGTCGAGCAGCACCCAGACGGTTTCCATGAACGGCAGTACCTTGTCGGCAACCGAAGACAGCTCGAGCATGATCGCGTCATGGCTGATTTCCGGTTCGCCGAGGCCACGCCGCAGCGCGTTGTGGTGCGTCAGCAGGCGATCGACCTTGGCCGGCAGGGTTTCGAGGTCGGCAAGGTCCATCACGCGGATCGCACGACGGCCGACCTTGTCTTCATAGGCCGGGCCGATGCCGCGGCGGGTGGTGCCGATCTTGGTGCCGCTGTTGGAGGCAGCGTCTTCGCGGAAGCCGTCGAGTTCGCGGTGCAGCGAAAGAATGAGCGTGGCGTTGTCGGCAACACGCAGGTTCTCCGGGGTGATCGTCACGCCCTGCTTGCCGAGCTTGTCGATTTCAGCGATCAGCGCATGCGGGTCGATGACCACGCCGTTGCCGATGACGGCGAGCTTGCCGGGACGCACGACGCCGGACGGAAGCAGCGACAGCTTGTAGCTGACGCCGTCGATCACCAGGGTATGGCCGGCGTTGTGACCGCCCTGAAAGCGCACGACGATATCCGCGCGTTCCGAGAGCCAATCTACAATCTTGCCTTTGCCTTCATCACCCCACTGGGATCCGACCACCACGACATTCGTCATAATTCTCTTCCTGTTGACGCGCGCAAGTAGGGTTGCGCTGTTCTCAAAACCCGCGCATCTATACTGTGTTGTCACCGGGAAAGCGACCCCGTTATGACGGGCGTTCCGCCCTTTTTGCATGACAAGCGCTGGATTTAGCGCCTATATCTTGCGTCTCTCCCGCCCTTGCGGCAATCAATCCCCGTCATCCCAGCAGGTTGCAGCATCGTGAATTCCAGGGCTTATTTCTATCTCTGCGTCACCGCACTCTTCTGGGGCGGCAATTCGGTCGCCGGAAAAATGGCCGTCGGACATGTCAGTCCGATGATGCTCACCACCCTTCGCTGGGTGTTTGCGCTTCTCATCATCCTGGTGCTAATGACGCCGCAGATCCGCCGCGATTGGCAGAAGATCAAGCAGCATTGGCTGCAGCTGCTGGCCTATGGCGTCATCGGTTTCACCACCTTCAACGCCCTGCTCTATTCTGCGCTGAAATATACCAGCGCGATCAACGCGGTCATCCTGCAGGCCGGCATCCCCATGCTGATCTTCCTGTTCAATTTCATGCTGTTTCGAACCCGCGCCTCGATCGCACAGGTGATCGGCTTCACCGTGACGCTGATCGGCGTGCTGATCACCGCCGCGCACGGCGACATCGCCAGCCTGCTGCAACTGGAGTTCAACTTCGGCGACGCCCTGATGATCGCCGCCTGCATCGTTTACGCCGCCTATACCGTGGCACTGCGCTGGAAGCCCACGATGCATTGGCAGAGTTTCATCGCCGCACCCGCCTTCGGCGCCCTGCTCAGCGCCATTCCACTGCTCTTCTGGGAGATCGGCAACGGCACGGCGATCTTTCCTGACACGACCGGCTGGATCATCGTGCTCTACGCCGCCATCTTCCCGTCATTGATGTCGCAGGTGCTCTATGTCCGCGGCGTCGAGATGATCGGCGCCAACCGTGCCGGGCTCTTCATCAATGCCATCCCGGTCTTCGGCACGCTGCTGTCGGTCATGCTGGTCGGCGAGACCTTCCACACCTTCCATTTCATCGCCCTGCTGCTTGTTCTCGGCGGCATCGCCATTGCCGAGAAGGGCCGCCCGAAACACTAATACCAACCCGCACGGATATTGACCTCTTCCGGCCGAGCCGGCGCCCCTCTTTCAGGCGAGCAACCGCTCCATGTAGAGCGCATCCTCGCCGTAGCTTGCAAGCTTGCTTGCCAGCCGCTCGTCCATGCGGACGGAAAACCCCTGCCGCTCCCAGAAGCCGCGCGAACCGTTGACCGACACCAGCGACATCGAGTGGTAGCCGTCCGACCGGGCGATATCGGCGAGCAGCGGCACGACGTTGCCCCCTGCCCCGGATCCACGGGTCTCAGGCAAAAGCGCCAGGTCGTGAATGTACCAGGTGTCGGCGGTTTCAGGGATCTCGCCGAGCACCGCGTTCAGCGCGGGCGGCGCACGGCGGATCCAGGGGTGGCTCAAGACATAGCCTTGAGTGACGCCGCCGACCTCCAGCATGAAGCAGCCCTCCGGGCTCAGTTCCAACCGATCGGCAAGCACGTGATCGTCCTCGGGGAATGCCTCGTGAACCACCAGCTGGATTTCGGAGACCGAAACGAGATCGGGAAGGCTGGCCTCGCGCCAGCGGAATGCCTGTCGTGTCATTGCCGTCATCAATGTTTCAAACCGAAAGAACGCACCGGCTTGTCCGATGCGTTCCTGGTCGTTCTCGAATTCAATCATCTGCCCGCCTTGGCGAGCCGGCCATTCGCTGGCGCATGGGTCACAAAATCATGGCCGATTTGCGCCCTTCAGCCTTGCGCACCAGGCGGTGCGCAAGGCTGCTGCATCCATGATCAATCGATGTTGAACACCAGCGGTTTTGCCTGGCGGATCGCGCCGTTGGCGCGCAGCTTGTCGAGCACGTCATCGGAAACCGGGCCGTCGACATAGAGCAACGCGATGGCGTCGCCGGCTTCCTTCTCGCGACCAAGCTGGAAGTTGGCGATGTTGACGCCGGCATCGCCGAGGGTCATGCCGATGAAGCCGATCATGCCGGGTACGTCGGTGTTGGTGATGTAGACCATGTGGCTGCCGACATCCGCATCAAGGTTGATGCCCTTGATCTGGATAAAGCGCGGCTTGCCGTCGGAGAACACCGTACCGGCGACCGAGCGGGTCTGGTTGGCGGTCTTGACCGTCAGCTTGATGTAGCCGTCGAAGACGCCGGTCTTGTCACGCTTGACCTCGGAAAGAATGACGCCCTTTTCCTTGATCATGATCGGAGCCGAAACCATGTTGACATCGGCCACCTGCGGCCGGATGAGACCGGCGAGCACGGCACTGGTCAACGCCTTGGTGTTCATCGCTGCGGTCGCGCCATCGTAGAGGATCTCGATTTCCTTGATCGCGCTTTCCGTCACCTGGCCGACGAAGGCGCCAAGCACGTCGGCAAGCCGGATGAAGGGCTTGAGGATCGGGGCTTCTTCGGCGGTGATCGAGGGCATGTTGATGGCGTTGGAAACGGCACCCTTGACGAGATAGTCCGACATCTGTTCGGCGACCTGCAGGGCGACGTTTTCCTGTGCTTCCGTGGTCGACGCACCGAGATGCGGCGTGCAGACGACGTTCGCCAGGCCGAAGAGCGGGCTTTCCGTCGCAGGCTCGACCTCGAACACGTCAAAGCCGGCGCCGGCAACGTGGCCGGACTTGATCGCGTCGGCCAGCGCCTTCTCGTCGACGAGGCCGCCGCGGGCGCAGTTGATGATGCGCACGCCCGGCTTGGTCTTGGCCAGAGCTTCGGCATTGAGGATGCTGCGGGTCTTGTCCGTCAGCGGCACGTGCAGGGTGATGAAGTCGGCCTGGGCCAGCAGCTCGTCGAGCTCGACCTTGGTGACGCCCATTTCTTCGGCGCGCTCCTTCGACAGGAACGGGTCATAGGCAAGCACATGCATCTTGAGGCCGATGGCGCGCGAGCAGACGATCGAGCCGATGTTGCCGGCGCCGATGACGCCGAGCGTCTTGCCGGTGATTTCGACACCCATGAAGCGGGACTTCTCCCACTTGCCGGCCTGCGTCGAGGTGTCGGCGGCCGGAAGCTGGCGGGCAACGGCAAAAAGCAGCGCGATGGCGTGTTCGGCCGTGGTGATCGAATTGCCGAAGGGCGTGTTCATGACAATGATACCGCGGCGCGAAGCGGCCGGAATATCGACATTGTCGACGCCGATGCCGGCACGGCCAATGACCTTGAGATTGGTCGCAGCGGCGATCAGCTTCTCGGTCGCCTTGGTGGCCGAGCGAATGGCAAGACCGTCATAGTTGCCGATGATTTCGGCGAGCTTGTCCTTGTCCTTGCCGAGCTTCGGCTGGAAATCGACTTCAACGCCGCGGTCGCGGAAGATCTGGACGGCGGCTTCCGACAGTTCGTCGGATACGAGAACGCGAGGTGCCATGATGGCCTCCTTGAGAAGATCAGGTCTGAACGGGAATGCGGTACAAGGGCTTCGCTCCCCCATCGGGAGCGAAGCAAACGCTTGGGTTAGGCCGCTGCCAGCGACAGCGTCGCCTTCTGGGTCTCAAAAGCCCAGGTCAGCCACGGCATCAGAGCTGCCATGTCGGATGCCTCAATCGTGGCACCGGCCCAAATTCTGAGACCGGACGGTGCATCGCGATAATGGCCGATGTCGAACGCGACACCTTCTTTTTCGAGCAGGGCGACAACGCCCTTGGCAAAGGCTGCCTGTCCATCCGCATCCAGTGCGGCGACGTCCGTGTCGACGATCTTCAGGCAGACCGACGTATTGGAGCGGGTTTCGTCCTTGACCGCCAGATTGGCGATCCAGCCGTTGGCTGCAACGAAGTCGAAGATCACCTTGGCATTGGCGTCGGCACGCGCCATCAGGCCCTTGAGCCCACCGACCTTCTCAGCCCAGACGAGCGCATCGATGTAGTCTTCGACGCAGAGCATCGAAGGCGTGTTGATGGTCTCGCCGGTGAAGATGCCTTCGATCAGCTTGCCGCCGGAGGTCATGCGGAAGATCTTCGGCAGCGGCCAGGCCGGCACATAGGTCAGCAGGCGTTCGACGGCACGCGGCGAAAGAATGATGACGCCGTGTGCGCCCTCGCCGCCCAGAACCTTCTGCCAGGAGAAGGTGACGACATCGAGCTTGGCGAAATCGAGGTTCTGCGCAAAGGCGGCAGACGTCGCGTCGCAAATGGTCAGGCCCTTGCGGTCGGCCGGAATGAAGTCGGCATTCGGAACGCGCACACCCGAGGTCGTGCCGTTCCAGGTGAAGACGACGTCACGATCGAAATCGACCTTGGAGAGATCGGGAAGTTCGCCGTAACCGGCTTCGAACTTGCGTACATCGGCGAGCTTCAGCTGCTTGACCACATCGGTCACCCAGCCGGCGCCAAAGCTTTCCCAGGCGACCATGTCGACGCCACGCTGGCCGAGCATCGACCAGAGCGCCATTTCGACGGCGCCGGTATCGGAAGCGGGCACGATGCCGATGCGGTAATCGGCCGGCACGTCAAGAATGTCACGGGTAAGATCGATGGCCTGCTTGAGCTTCGTCTTGCCGACCTTGGCGCGGTGCGAACGACCGAGCGGAGCGTCGGAGAGAGCATCGAGCGACCAACCGGGGCGCTTCGAGCAAGGGCCAGAAGAAAAATGGGTGTTGTTCGGACGGATGTCCGGCTTGGCAGGCTTCGTCATGTGCTATCCTTCCAGATAGATAGCCCTTCGTTGGGGAAGGGTGTCCCGCCGTCGGAAATATTGCGGGTCCGGAAGGAAGTCAAGCGACTTGTGTCGCAATCGAGAATATTTATGGCGTCGCAGGCAATATCAGCAAAGATGAGGCTGCGCCTGCCGACCGAATGTTACCAGAACGAGAAGCGCAGGCCGGCTCTGATCTCGTGACGGGAAAGTCCATCGTCGAAACCCTTTGCCCCGCTCGCACCCGCCAGTGCCTCGGCACCGAAGCCGAACATCTCGCCGTCGCCGATATGCGAGTAACGGTAGCCGACATCGAGCTTCAGACGATCGCTGAGGTCGTAGGAGACGCCGGTCATCAGCGCATAGGTGAAGCGCCAGCTGTCGCGACCGTCAAATGAGGTTGTGGCCGGAGCGCCGGCACAGGCGCCGCCGCCGGCAACGCAGCTCTCACTGGCAAAGGCGGTATTCCAACGCAGATTGGTCGCGCCGATACCGGCGCCGAGATAGGGCGTGAAGCCGGCGAGCGTTCCGAAATCGACATAGGCGTTCGCCATCAGGCCCAGCGCGGAAAAATCCGCCGTCGCGGCAAAGGCGCAGGACGTGCCGGCACCCTGCCCCGCGCAGGGGCTTGCGGTCAGCGACGAGCCGTCGAAACGACCCTCGAAATAATCGACCGTGAGGTCAGCGCGGAAAGTGTCGGTGATCTGGTAGCCGAGGCCGATGGTGCCCGAAAGCGGTTTATCGAAGCGTGCACCGTCGAACGGAATATTGCTGTAACCGGTCCCCTGATCGAAGGTGCGGTAGCTAGGATCGCCTTCGTCGCGCCAGCCGGCGTAACCGATGTCGCCGCGCAGGTAGAGGCCGCTGCTGCCGGTTGCTTCCTGGGCAATCGTGATTTCGGGGGCGTCGATCAGGGTCTCGTCTGCGGCAACTGCCGGACCGGAAAGCAACAGGCCGACACCGAACGCGGCTCCGCAGATCCCGTTTCGCCATTCCATGCCCATGCCCTTTCGCTGCCATTGCCGTCGCCGAATAGGATCCACCCACCAGCTGCTTCGTTCAGCGTTAACTATTGCAGACGGAGGTTAACTCGCGGTTAACCATGCCCGTTGGGATTTGGGCAAAGCTTTGGGCGAAACGACAAAGGCCGCCCCGGGGGCGGCCTTCATGATTTCAGCGTCATATGTCTTACTTGTAGACGATCGGCTCCGGCTCGTAGGGAACTTCGCAGACATTGCCGAAGGAGTAGCGCAGACCAGCGCGTGCCTCGTGGATGTAGAAACCCTCGTCGAAGCCCGGGCCGCCGCCGTTGTTGTAGCCGAACATGTCGCCATCATCGACCTGGCGGAAGCGGTAGCCAACGTCTGCCTTGAGATTGCAGGTCAGGTCGATCGCAGTACCGGCCATGAGCGCGTAGGTGAAGCGCCAATCGCTCTCGCCACCGTGATCCGTCGTCGGGTCGCAATCTGCCGGATTGCTGACACTGCAGCTGGTGTTGCGCAGTCCGTCCCATTTCACGTGCGTGGCACCGATACCGGCACCGACATAGGGGGTGAAGGCGCCGTAGGTGCCGATGTCGACATAGGCGTTGGCCATCAAGCTCCAGGCGGAAACCGAGCTTGTGTCACTTGACACGCAGGGACCCGCGACGATCCCGCAGCCGCCCAAGGTCGAGCCGTTGAAGTCGCCACCGCCCCAGTAGTCGAGCGTGACGTCGGTGCGCAGATAGTTGTTGAACTGGTAACCGACACCGCCGCCAATGACCCAGGAGTCATCGATATCGGCCGAGGCGAACTCAGCGATAGAGCCGCCCGGGCCTCCCTGGTAGTAATTCGCGCCGCGCAGGTCGTTCCAGGCGTAGCCGACGTCGCCGCGCAGATACCAGCCGCTGGTCTGGATCACTGGCTCGACGATAGGCGCTTCGACAGGCGGTTGGTAAATGTCGGCAGCAAAAGCTGCCGTGCCGCTGAGCAAGACTGCAACAACGCCACTCAAAATTCTCTTCATGGCCCACTCCAATACATTCGGTTGCTTGGTGCACCATGAAAGTGGTGTCCAAATCCTGACGTTGGTTATGGATAATGAGGGGGAAAGGTTAAACTCCGATTAACTACAAACGTTTACCGTGTGCATTAAGGAACGTTAATACTCCGGGCTGCGGCAACTTGTTCTTTGGCGAGCAAAGAAAAGGCCGGTGATTGTCACCGGCCCTGGAGGAAACTTCTGAAGGTACGCTTTTAAGCAGCGTTACGCGCGCTGCCGATGACATTGATCAGCCCGTCGACGATCCGCTCGACCTGGCCGCGGTCATCGCCCTCGGCCATGACCCGGATCAAAGGCTCTGTACCCGACGGACGGATCAGCAGGCGGCCGGACTTGGCAAGCTCGGCTTCCGCATCGGCAATCGCCTGGCGCACGGCTGCATCCTCGAGCGGCTTGCCGGCGGACACGCGCACATTCTTCAAGACCTGTGGCACCGGCTCGAAACGGTGGCAGACCTCGCTCACCGGCTTGCCCAGGCGCTTGACGACCGCAAGGATCTGCAGGGCGGCCACGAGACCGTCACCGGTCGTGCCGAAGTCCGACAGCACGATGTGGCCGGACTGCTCGCCACCGACATTCAGGCCGTCCTGGCGCATCTGCTCGACAACGTAGCGGTCGCCGACCTTGGTGCGGCGCAGCTCGATACCACGGCCCTTGAGGTAACGCTCCAGCCCCAGGTTGGACATGACGGTTGCGGCGATCGCGCCGCCACGCAGCGTGCCATCCTCGGCCCAGCTGTCGGCGATAACAGCCATCAGTTGGTCGCCATCGATCACAGTGCCGTTCTCATCGACGATCAGAACCCGGTCGGCGTCGCCATCAAGCGCGATACCGATGTCGGCGCGCACCTCATGCACCTTCCTGGAAAGGGCCGCCGGATGGGTCGAGCCGCAATCGAGGTTGATATTGACACCATTCGGCTCGGTCCCGATCGACACCACCTCGGCGCCGAGTTCCCAAAGCGCCTGGGGTGCAACCTTGTAGGCGGCGCCGTTGGCGCAATCGATGGCGATCCGCAGGCCCTGAAGGGTGACGTCGCGCGGCAGGGTGCGCTTGGCGTGTTCGAGATAACGATAAATGTCGCCGTCGACGCGCTTGGCGCGGCCGATGTCTTCCGCCTTGGCGAGCTGGCCGGACAGATCCTGATCGAGCAGCGCTTCGATCTTGGCTTCGATATCGTCGGAGAGCTTATAGCCATCAGGGCCGAACAGCTTGATGCCGTTGTCCTGGAACGGATTGTGCGACGCGGAAATCATCACACCGATATCAGCGCGCAGCGAGCGCGTCAGCATGGCAACGCCGGGGGTCGGGATCGGTCCGAGCAGGAACACGTCGAGACCCGCAGCCGTAAAACCGGCAACCATGGCGTTTTCAAGCATATAGCCGGAGAGGCGCGTGTCCTTGCCGATCACCACCCGGTGGCGATGGGCGCCATTGCGGAAGATCGTACCGACTGCAATGCCGACCCGCATGGCGAGATCCGGCGTCATTGGAAAGATATTGGACTGACCGCGGATACCGTCCGTGCCGAAATACTTGCGCTTCATAAGAACTCCATCGTTCTGCTGGGTCAATGCAGGCTTTGCCTGCTTCACCTGTCTGCGTGCTCCGCGACTGGGTTTCATTGACCAGACCTCATATCATTCCGGCTGTTGCCGTGGCCCCCGCGACATTGATGCCGAAGCAAAGGCCGAGAGTATTTCGTTTCTTCTTTGACACAAAACCAATGCAAACGGCAGCGACGATAGCATCAGAAATCATTACATCGCGTTACCAAGTGCAATCCTGCACGTACAGCGCCGCGCGTCTTATTGGACGCGCAAAGGTCGCTGTAGCACTTTGAATTACTGCATGTTTTTATCCTTAAATCGAATGCGATTTAAGGAAAACGTGCAGTAGCAACAAAAAGCCGCCGCACCCTCCGGCGCGGCGGCTTCTGAGTTAAGCGTCTGAAACCAAAACCGCTATTGCGGCTGCGGCTCGAACCCACCTTCGGATTCTTCGCCCTTGTTACCCGACGAACCCTCTTTCTTCACGCCAGCGGAAGGCACGGCGGAGCCGCGATGCGGCGGGGTGTCGTCGCCGAGGTCGCGCGCCGGCTTTTCGCCGCGGATCAGCGCCTTGATCTCTTCGCCGGTCAGGGTTTCGTACTCGAGCAGCCCTTCCGCCAAAGCCACGAACTCGTGGTTCTTGTCGGTGAGGATCTTGCGGGCGGTCTCGTAGGCCTCATCGATCAGACGACGGATTTCGTTGTCGATCTTCTGAGCGGTCGCTTCCGAAACGTTCTTCTGCTGCGCAACGGAGTGACCAAGGAAGACTTCCTGCTGGTTCTCGCCGTAGGAAACCTGGCCGAGCTGGTCGGAGAAGCCCCACTGCGTCACCATCGCTCGAGCAAGCTTGGTTGCCTGCTCGATGTCGGATGAAGCGCCGGAGGTGATGTTCTCCTTGCCAAAAGTCAGTTCTTCGGCGACGCGTCCGCCCATCATGATGGCGAGCCGCGAGACCATCCACTTGTAGCTCATGGAATAGCGGTCGCCTTCCGGCAGCTGCATCACCATGCCAAGCGCTCGTCCACGCGGAATGATAGTCGCCTTGTGCAGCGGATCGGCCGAGGGAACGTTGAGCGCCAGGATTGCGTGTCCGGCTTCGTGGTAGGCGGTCAGCTTCTTTTCGGCTTCGGTCATGGCGGAGGAGCGGCGCTCCGCACCCATCATGATCTTGTCCTTGGCGTCTTCGAACTCGAGCATGGTGACGACGCGCTTGTTGCGGCGCGCGGCCATCAGGGCAGCTTCGTTGACGAGGTTCATCAGGTCGGCACCGGAAAAGCCGGGCGTGCCGCGGGCCAGAACCTTGAGGTCGACATTCGGCGCCAGCGGCACGTTGCGAACGTGCACCTTGAGGATGCGTTCGCGGCCGTTGATATCCGGGTTCGGCACCACGACCTGGCGGTCGAAACGGCCCGGGCGCAGAAGGGCCGGATCGAGAACGTCGGGACGGTTGGTCGCCGCGATCAGGATGATGCCTTCATTGGCCTCAAAGCCGTCCATCTCGACCAGCAACTGGTTCAGCGTCTGCTCGCGTTCGTCGTTGCCGCCGCCGAGACCGGCGCCGCGATGGCGACCGACGGCGTCGATTTCGTCGATGAAGATGATGCAGGGCGCATTCTTCTTGGCCTGTTCGAACATGTCGCGCACACGGCTTGCGCCGACGCCGACGAACATTTCGACGAAGTCCGAACCGGAGATGGTGAAGAAGGGAACGTTGGCTTCACCTGCGACCGAGCGGGCAAGCAGCGTCTTACCGGTACCGGGAGGGCCGACGAGCAGCACGCCGCGCGGAATACGTCCGCCGAGCCGCTGGAACTTCTGCGGGTCGCGCAGGAATTCGACGATTTCTTCCAGATCCTGCTTGGCTTCATCGACACCGGCAACGTCGTCAAAGGTGACGCGGCCATGCGCTTCCGTCAGAAGCTTGGCCTTGGATTTGCCAAAGCCCATGGCGCCTCGCGAACCGCCCTGCATCTGACGCATGAAGAACAGCCAGACGCCGAGGATCAAAAGCATTGGCAGCAGCGTGCCGATATAGCTCAGGAACCCGGAGGAGCCATCGGTTTCCGGACGAACGGTTACCGTCACGTCCTTGGCTTCCAGACGCTCGGTGAGCGCGGTGTCAACCGAAGGTGCATAAGTCTGGAACGTCGCGCCGCTTTCAGAATAGCTGCCGATGACCTTGGAGCCGGTGATCACGACTTCCTTGACGCGGCTCGCATCGACGTCCTTGAGGAACTGCGAGAACGGAATCTCGCGCGAGCCGGTGCGCTCGGTCGGTTGCTGAAACATGCTAAACAGCGCGATCAGCAAAAGCGCTATGATTGCCCAAAGGGCAAAATTACGAAAATTAGGGTTCATCGAACTCCCCGGAACCTGTCACGACCCGCACATTTCGCCGGGCCGCTTTCTTGCCCCTAACATAGGGTTCTGGCGACGCCTTGCCAAGGCAAACCGCCAACTACCGTTCCATTTCTGTCAACAGATCGTGAACCGGCGACCGAACATAGGGCTGACGCCCGAACAATCCGGCAATCATCTCCGCCATGATCAGGTCGAAACCCGGCAAAAAGGTGTCGTAGGGGCCTATGCGCGGCTCAACGTCGGTCTTCGCGACGCAATTGTCGTCTGTGGATACAACACAAGGCGCGGAAACCGACGCCCGCTTGGCAACGCCCGGTGGCAGTCCTGCGGCAATAAGTCTCTGTTGTTGCAGGCCGCCATCGTTGGTGGCGCCGATCTGCACCATGCCATTTCCGACATTTCGAACCGTAAAGCGGCCATCCCAGATGCCGGCCTCGCCAGGCCTCAGCGCCAGAAGCGGCAGATCGCGCGCCTCGCGATAAAGGTAAAGGTCGGTCGCACGCCTGTCGAACACGACGCGTCCCGCCGTCAGCCGTCCGGGTTCGTCCCGCTCGAGAAACGCCATCAGTCGCGTCACCGTTTCCGCGGCCAGTGGATGCGTCCTGCCACCGACGACAGCAGCCATTGCCAGAAGCGCGCGGCGGCAGTCGGCGTCGACGCATCTGGCGACAGCAGCGCCGGCAAAGCTCACCACGAGGTTTTCGTGAACGCGCGCATGAAGCTTCAGCCAGGCGGCGGCCCTTGCCGAGGAGCGCGCCCGCGACGCAGCATCCCATGCGGCAGCCACTTCGTCGCCCGTTTCGGCGAGGCGCTCGCGGGTGCGCACACGCTCAAAGCGCATATTCATGTTGCTCGGATCGTCGAACCAGCCAACGCCCTCCGCGCTCAGAAAAGCGCGTATGTCGGCGCGGCGAAGGCCGAGAAACGGGCGCAACACCCAGAAGCGCTTGTCGTAGAGCGTTGCGTCGGCCATTCCGGCGCCACCGGGCCCCTGCCCGCGCTCGGACCGCATCAGGATCGTCTCGCGCTGGTCATCGAGGGTGTGCCCGGTGACGAGGCAGGTGGCCCCGAGTTCATCGGCAGCGCTCGCCAGCAGTTGATAGCGCTTGTTACGTGCCGCGGCCTGAATTCCCGCCGTCGGCTTGTGGCCGTCCCAGCGTTTGACCATATGTGCAATGCCGAGGCTGGCGCAGAAGGCGGCGATCGCCTCCGCTTCATCGGCGGAGCCGGGCCTCAGGGCATGGTCGACCGTGCAGGCGGCAAGGGAAAGGTCGGCTTTGCCGGTTGCCTCGATCGCCCGGTGCAGGGCAAGAAGCAGTCCCTTGGAATCGCTACCGCCTGAGACAGCTACGAGCAGTCGGGCGGGCCGATGGAAGAATGAAAGAAATCGTTTCGCCGTTTCGAGAACGGCCAGGTGCCCCGGCGTCTCAGCAGCCAAAGCGGCTTTGCTCGCTCGTCACCTTTGCGCGCACGGCCGGCGAGGCCTTCGGATAGCGCTTGTTCACCTCACGCAACGTGGCGCAGGCAGTTTCCTTGTTGTCGAGCGCGCCAAGCGACATGCCGAGTTTCAGCAGCATTTCCGGAGCCTTCGGCGATTTGGCGTGCGCCTGGTGTGCATTCAGGAACGTCTTGGCAGCTTCGCTGTACTTGCCCTGCGAATACTGCGCCTCGCCCATCCAGAAACTGGCATCGGCCGCCTTTTCGCCCTGCGGGAAGACGTCGAGATAGTCGCGGAACTCCTGCTCGGCGGTGCTGTAGTCGCCGGAAAGCACGTGCCCATAGGCCGACTGGTAGAGGTCGCCGGGGTTGTCGAGCGCTGCCGTCTGCCGCTGGCTATCCGGATTGGCGTTGAGCCCGCCATCGGTGCCCGGAAGTGCTACGCCGGGATCGACACCGGGAGGCGTGGCGTTGGCGCCAGGCTGTGCGTCTGTCGTCGTCGAAATCGGATTGCCGCTCTCGTCGAAGACGATCTGGCCGAGTGTCGTCGGCGGTGCCGCACCGGTCGTGCCCTGATTGGCACCCGATGCGGCCATGCCGGTGCCGGGATCGACAGGCGCCATCGTCTGGCTATCCGTCACCTGAGGGGTGACGGACGCCTGATCGCTGGACTTCGGCGTCTGCAATGCGCCGCTCTTCTTCGGGGAGGCCTTGCCGCTTTCCAGATCCTGGAAGCGGAACTCGTTGTCCTCCTGGAACTTCCGGATCTGCTCCTGCATCTGCAGGAGTTGGAAGCTCATTTCCTCGATACGCCCGTTGAGCGAGCGGATCTGTTCTTCAAGTTGGCCGACCCGTGTGGTTTCGGACGCCTGTACCTTCACGACGGGAAGACTGTGCGCCCCTGCCGTGTCGGCGTGTGTCGTTCGGGCCATGAGCCCGGAAAGCGGCATGGCGTTTACTGTCTGGCCCAGGCCCGAAAGGGCCGCGAGACCAAGCAGTCCAGCCACGACAAATTTCTTCATTTCATTTGTCCTGTTCGAATACCGGTTTTCCCACCCTGGAATCGGGGCCCGCAATACATCTCGCCGATTCATCTGGATGATTGCCGCACAGTTTTCCAATTACCCTGAAAAAGCAACGGAGTTCGGCCAAAGTGTGGTAAAAAAGCAAAGGGCGGCACAAGGCCGCCCTTATAATTTAGCGATGCGTGATCGGAAGATCACATGCCGGCGCCACCGAGAACGGTCACGGCGCGGCGGTTCTGCGACCAGCACGAGATGTCGTCGCAAACGGCAACCGGCTTTTCCTTGCCGTAGGAGATCGTCTTCAGGCGGTTGGCCGGAACGCCGCGCGAAATCAGATAGTCCTTGGTGGAAGCAGCGCGGCGAGCGCCGAGTGCCAGGTTGTATTCGCGGGTGCCGCGTTCGTCGGCATGGCCTTCGACGGTGACGGCGTAGTTCGGGTACTTGGCCAGCCACTGAGCCTGACGGTCGAGCGTCTGCTGGGCGTCGGCGCGGATCGAGGTCGAGTCCGTGTCGAAGAAGATACGGTCGCCGACATTGACGGTGAAGTCCTGCTGCGAACCCGGCGTTGCAGCGCCGGCGCCGAGACCAAGCTCGTTGGCATTGTTCGGCATGTTCTTCTTCGAGGCGCAGCCAGCGATGGCAAGGGTCATGACAAGTGCGATCATGACCGGGTTGCGAGCGATGGTCTGCATGCGGCCTGCGGCCGGGGTGTCAATTCGGCTCATGCGCCGGTCTCCTTGAGAAGTGTCTGAATTCACGGTTGCCAGACTGTAACCGGAAGCGGTTAATCGCTATTCAACAGTTATGGTTAACAAATCGATAATTTAAGCTCGGCGCCTGCTAGACCAGCACTTTGCGGCGAGAAAGCGGCATCGTCGCCACAATCCCCGCCGCAAAGGCGAGCCTGCTATTCAAGCCGCGGCGACCAGGCCGGGTCCGAGGCAAAGCCCTGTGTCGGGACGGCCTGCTCGTTGTAACCGGTCAGATCGATCGAGTAGAGCTGCGGTCCGCCGGCACCGGCGTTCTGGCGGAAGAACATCAAAACGCGGCCGTTCGGCGCCCAGGTCGGGCCTTCATTGTGGAAGCCTGTGGTCAGGATGCGCTCACCCGAACCGTCCGGCTTCATCACGCCGATCGAGAACTTGCCGCCCGACTGCTTGGTGAAGGCGATGAGGTCGCCACGCGGAGACCAGACCGGCGTCGAATAGGAACCGTCGCCGAAGGAGATACGACGCTGACCGGAGCCATCGGCACCCATGACGTAGATCTGCTGACGTCCGCCGCGGTCGCTTTCAAAGGCGATCTGGCCACCATCCGGCGAATAGGACGGTGCCGTATCGATCGCCGGCGTGCTGGTGAGCCGTGTCGTCGTGCGCGAGCGCAGGTCCATCGTGTAGATGTTGGCGTTGCCGTCCTGCTGCAGGCTCATGATGACGCGCTGGCCATCGGGCGAGAAGCGCGGCGAGAAGGTCATGCCCGGAAAGTTGCCGACAACCTCCCGCTGTCCGGTCTCCAGCTGCAGCAGGTAGACCCGCGGCTGCTGGTTTTCGAACGACATGTAGGTGACTTCCTGACGGTTCGGCGAGAAGCGCGGCGTCAGAACGATGTCGTTGGAGTTGGTGAGCGGTCGTGGATTTGCGCCATCCTGGTCCATGATCGCAAGCTGGCGCTTGCGGGCGGTCTTCGGGCCGCTTTCGGCAACGTAGACGACACGCGTATCGAAGTAGCCCTTTTCGCCGGTGATGCGCTCATAGATCGCATCGGCGATGATATGGGCAACACGACGCCAGTTTTCAGGCTGGGTGAAGAACTGCTGCCCGGTCATCTGCGTGCCGGCAAACGTGTCCCAAAGCCGGAACTCGGCCTTCAGGCGACCGTCGGCCTCCTGCGTCACGCGACCGGTGACGAGCGCCTGGGCGTTGATGACCTTCCAGTCCTCGAACCGCGGCGCGGCGTCGGGGTTGCTGATCTTTTCGATGAAGGCACCGCGGTCGATCGGCTTAAACAGGCCCGACCGCTTGAGGTCGGCTGCGACCACGTCCGAAATCTTCTTGCCGAGTTCACCCTGCAGGAAGTCGGTGATCGCGATCGGCAACGGTTCGACATTGCCCTTGTTGATGTTGATTTCAACGACCGCATTCGCCGGCGTCGCCGCCACGAAGGCGGCCAGCAGACCCGCTGCCACCATCAGGGCGCGGAAAAAAGAGCTCTTGATCATAGAGACAAGCCTTTCAGCTTAGTACGAAGGGTTTGCAGGGTTGGTTTGCTATCCGGCATGATTCCAATCCCGGCAGCTCTAGAGTGCGAAATCCGAGGGGTCGAAGTTCAGCACGAGGGTATTCCATCCTTTTTCGCCGTCATATTTTTCAGGCGGCAGGTTCTGTAGCGGTGCCGAGCGGCGGAGCGCGCGCAGCGTGCTGCTCTCGACGGCGCGGCGCGTTCCTTCCGGCCCCCCCGTGGCGGTCACCTCCGGCTCACCGACGATGTTGCCCGAGGGATCCAGTTGCACCCGGATCGAGACGCGCACTTCCTCGACGCCTGTGAGACCGGCCATCAGCGACCATTTGTCCTGGATCTGACCCTTCACACCGTCGATCTCGTTGGCGCTCAAGCCCACGCCGATGGTCTTCTTGCCACCGAGAGCCGCCTCCTGCGTCGAGCGCTTGGCGCCACCGGCAGAGGGATCTTGCCGGTTGAGAAGGGCGGCAATTTCGTCAGCGTTAAACTTGCTCTCCTCAGTGGAGGCCGCCTTCTTCTGTTCCTTCGGCGTCTGCTCGTTCTTGCGGTCAGGTGTCTTTGCCGACTGTGCCGGTTTTTCGACCTTGGGCTTGGCAGCCGGCGTCGGCACCTTTTCGGGCAACGCTTCGGCTTCCGGATTTTCGGCCGGCTTTTCTTCGGCCGGCGCCGGTTCCGGCTTGGTTTCGGGCTTTACTTCCTGCTTGGCTTCCGGCAGTGCCGCGACTTCGGTCGCCGGTTCGGAAGCAGGCTTCGTCTCCTCGACCTTCTTGATTTCCTGCTCGACCGGATCGGGCGTCGGTTCGGGCTTCTCGTTCTTATCCGGCGAGGCCGTGGCCTCGCTCTTCGACGGCTTGGCGTTCGGCGTCGGCGGCGTTTTCAGGTCCGTGTCGTTGTCGCCGATGTTCTCGGCCGGCTGGCTCGTTTCCGGACGTTTGGTCGGAACCGGCGACGATGTTTCCTTCTTCGGTGCCTTCTTGTCGCCCTGCTGGACCTGGGTCATTTCCGAATAGGGTACGATATCGACAGGCAAGGCTTCGACGTCGGCGACCTGGAAGTCAGCCGGGCTGCCGAGCGAAACCAGCGCCCAGGTCAGAACCAGAGCGTGAAGCAGACCAGATGTGGCGAGACTGCCCTTCATGGCCAAGGATCACTTTTCCTGTTCTTGCAGCGTCACGAGGCCGAGGTTCTTGAACCCTGCAGCCGAGATGCGCGCCATGACCTTCATCACCGTGCCATAGTCGGCATTGGTGTCACCGCGCACGTAGATGCGTTCGTTGTAGCCGGTGGTGGCAATCGCCTCGAGCTTGGGCACGACCTCTTCGATCGCGATCGGCGTTTCCTGCAGGAAGATCTCACCGGCGGGGTTGACCGAAACGGTGATCGGCTGCGTATCGGAATTAAGCGCCTTGGCCTGCGTTTCCGGCAGGTCGATCGGCACGCCGACCGTCATCATCGGTGCGGCGACCATGAAGATGATCAGCAGCACCAGCATCACGTCCACAAAGGGCGTGACGTTGATTTCGCTCATGATCGCTTTCTTGCCGCCGCGGCGGCGGCGACCGCCGCCCGACCCCTTGGCTCCGCCAACCGACATACCCATCAGCGTGGTCTCCGTGCTCTCTGGCGATTACTGCGCGGCCTGGCGCGGGTTCTGCAGTTTCTCGTCGATCTGCCGCGACAGGATCGCGGAAAACTCGTCGGCGAAGGCTTCCATACGCGCCGACAGCTTGCCGGCGTCAGCGGAAAACTTGTTGTAGGCGATAACCGCGGGAATAGCGGCGAGCAGGCCGATGGCCGTTGCCAGCAGCGCTTCGGCGATACCGGGGGCCACAACTGCAAGGTTGGTCGACTTCGAACCGGCGATCGCCTGGAACGAGGTCATGATACCGACGACGGTACCGAAGAGGCCGATGAAGGGTGCCGCCGAACCGATGGTCGCGAGCGAACCGAGGCGCGCTTCCAGCGATTCCGATTCACGCGCAAGCGTCACGTCCATGGCACGGTCGATACGCATCTGCAGGCCGATCGGCGAGCGAGCGCCGCGCTCGAAGCTCTTCTTCCATTCGCGCATCGCCGAGACGAAGATCGCCCCCATGCCCGCCGTCTGGCGGTCGGAGAGCGTGCGGTACAGCTCTTCGAGCGATTGGCCCGACCAGAACACCTGCTCGAAGCCGTCGAGCTGGCGACGGACACGGCCGTAGTTCAGCGTCTTGTCGACGACGATCGCCCATGTCCACACCGAAGCTGCAATCAGCCCCAGCATGACCAACTTCACGACAAAGCCCGCTTGCATGAACAGCGACCAGAGGGTCACATCGTGCGTCGCAGCGGCCAATCCAACCTGTTCCATCGTTTTCAGTCCCCGAATCCAAACACCCGGCAAGAGCGGCTCATGCTCGTGACCGGGTAGCCCAAACGTCCTGTTGCAAGAATGCCCCGGCGCCGCCGCTGGTCGCACCATCGCGACCTTTATTAGCTTATGGTTGCCTTCTTGCCGTCAATTTTGGTCAAAGGATGACGTGCACTGCACAAATCCTGATGGGCTGATTAAGACACCATTATGGTTAAGGGAGTGTTACCGCGCTGTGTCTTTCCGGCCGCACCTTGAGGCCAAGCGCCCATCACGGAACTTCCCTCGTCGGCGGGCGTTTTCTCGCCATGACCACGCAAACGACACGACATCGCGACCGGCGGTCCACCCCGCAGCACTTCGATCAGCGCGATCGCTTGATCCTGGCACTCTACGCGCAGTTGAAGGCCGAGCGGGAAACCCGCGCCGCGCTGGAAGAGGCACTCGCCAACGGCGTCCTATCCAGCGAGGTGCTTCAGGCAATCATCTCCGATCCGATCCCTGCCATCACCAGCGAAGATATCGCGGGCATCGAGCAGGCCCTCGCCCAAGACGCAGTCCGCGCGTCAGGCACCAAACCGCTGAACGGAGAACGCTGACCTGCGCAAGAACCCGCTCATCAAGCGACGGCACGAGCTGCAAGCATTGCTCGACGGCATGGGCCCCGCCGGCACACGCCGGATCTGGTGGCCTAGTTCGACTTAGCCGAGTTCTCTGACGATGGACACATTCGCCAGGCGCTTCGAAGGGCTGCGCCGCGACAAGGAGGCCAAGGCCGTGACACAGGAAAGACCGAAGATGACGAAGGAGCCCGAACCCGATGCGAAACGTGCGCCGAACCAAGCAGTGCGTGCGCAGGGCAACGCGAAGCGTGCCTCGCGCGAAACGCCGAGCGCGGCGAATTCGGTTACGGACGACACCGTTCTCGGCGTTCGCATCACCCATCCGGAGCGCGAGCTGTTCGAGGGAGAGCGCATCACCAAGCTCGATCTCGCCCGCTACTACGCCGTCGTGGCGGACAAGATGCTGCCCTTTGCCAGCGGTCACCTGCTGTCGCTGATTCGGTGCCCGCAGGGCGGACGCGGCCAATGCTTTTACCAGAAGCATGCCAGCGAGGGTTTTCCGGCCGAGATCCGCGAGACACCGGTGAAGGAATCCTCCGGCGACACCGAGAACTACATGTATGTGCGTGATGCCAAGGGTCTTGTTGCGGCGGTCCAGATGGGAACGCTGGAATTTCACATCTGGGGATCGCCGGTCGACAAGATCGAGACGCCGGACCGATTGGTGTTCGACCTCGACCCCGACCCAAGCGTCGATTTTTCAACCGTCAAGGACGCCGCACTCCGCCCTCGAGACGCGCTCGACGACATCGGCCTCCAATCGGTTCCCATGGTTACCGGCGGCAAGGGCGTGCATGTCATCGTTCCGCTGGCGCCACGCGCACCATGGGAGGACGCGAAACGCTTCGCCAAGTCGTTCGCGCAGGGCTTTGCCGACCGCGATCCGGATAATTTCATTGCCACCATGTCGAAGGCAAAGCGCCAGGGCAGGATCTTCATCGACTGGCTGAGGAACGAACGCGGCGCGACAGCGATCGCTCCCTATTCCACCCGAGCCCGCGCAGGTGGACCGGTGGCAACGCCCGTCAGCTGGAGCGAGCTTTCCAACCTCGACGCAGCCAACGGTTTCCATATCGCCGATATCCTCCAGCGCATCGAAAATGGAATGGAACCCTGGTCTGAGCTTGGCGATACAAGGCAGTCCCTGACCAAGAAGATACTGGATACGCTGGCCGAATAAGCGGGGCGGCTAGGCCGCCACCTGCCGCAGGCCCTCGATCCATACGTACGTCCGCATGATCGTCAGCTGCACAAGCGGTACGGGTTGCAACTAACCTCCTGGCAACGAAAAAAGCGCCCTTCAGAAAGGACGCTTCGATGCATGCAACAGCACGTGCCGGCTTAACCCACGCTTTGCCTTGCCTGTGTGAATTTCGTCGCCAGCGCTTCGGGCAGGCGGCGGGGACGGCCCTGGCCGTTGATCACCGCGATAATCACCTTGGCGGCGATCAGCAATTGCCCATCACGGCGGATCTCCTGCAGCAGCACCATCTTGGCACCGCCCGCTTTCTCCGTCACCGTGCCGATCGTCAGGATGTCGTCCATGCGCGCCGGCGCCTTGAAGTCGATCTCCATGCGATGCACGACAAAGACGATACCCTCGCTGTCCCCCTCGATCGCCAGCGTCGCCTGCTCGACGCCGAGCAGCCGCAGGAAATCCGTGCGGGCGCGCTCCATGAAATGCAAGTAGCGGGCGTGATAAACGACGCCGGAAAAATCGGTGTCTTCGTAATAAACGCGCTGGACCAGTCGATGGCCGCCTTCGGTCAGTTCGCCTGCAATCGAGATCAGGGACATGCTTCTCTCCGACAAGAATTTCCCAAATCCTGTGCAGGAACAAAAAGGCATTTGCAAGCATTGCAGCTTTGTCACAAACCTATCCTACACGTGACACAGCTTTCCTTCCTGATCAGGAGAACCGTGCATGAAGATTGCGATCCTCGGCGGTGATGGTTTCATCGGCTGGCCAACGGCCCTTCACCTGTCCGACGCCGGTCATGACATCCATATTCTCGACAATCTCTCACGCCGCTGGATTGATACCGAGCTCGGCGTGCAGTCTCTGACCCCGATGGATTCGATCCAGGAGCGTACCCGCATCTGGCATGCCGAAACCGGCCGTCGCATTCATTTCAACCTGATCGATCTTGCCCGCGACTACGAGCTTTTGAAGAACTGGCTTACGGAACACCGCCCCGACGCGATCGTGCATTTCGCCGAACAGCGCGCAGCGCCCTATTCGATGAAGAGCGACCGGCACAAGAACTACACCGTCAACAACAACGTCAATGCCACGCATAATCTGCTGAACGCCCTCGTCGAACTCGAACTCGATGCACATCTGGTGCATCTCGGCACCATGGGCGTCTATGGCTATTCCACCGTCGGCGCGGCGATCCCCGAGGGCTATTTGCCTGTTGGCATCGAGACGATGGCGGGCAAAACCGTGACCCAGGACATCCTCTATCCCTCGAATCCCGGCTCGATCTACCACATGACCAAGTGCCTGGATCAGCTGCTTTTCCAGTTCTACGCCAAGAACGATGGCCTCAGGATCACCGACCTGCACCAGGGCATCGTCTGGGGCACCCACACGGAGCAGACCCGCAGGCACGCTCAGTTGATCAACCGTTTCGACTATGACGGCGACTATGGCACCGTGCTGAACCGTTTCCTCATCCAGGCGGCGATCGGCTATCCGCTGACCGTGCATGGTACCGGCGGCCAGACACGCGCCTTCATCCATATCCAGGATTCCGTGCGCTGCATCGAACTGGCGCTGAAGAACCCGCCGGCCCGTGGCAGCCGCGTCGAAATTTTTAACCAGATGACGGAAACCCACCGGGTGCGGGACCTCGCCGAAATGATCGCCACGATCTCCGGTTCGCAGATTGCCTGGCTGCCCAACCCGCGCAAGGAAGCGGCGGAAAATGAACTCGTTGTGCACAACGAAAAGTTCCTGGGGCTCGGCCTCGATCCGATCCGTCTCAGAGATGGTCTGCTTTCCGAAATCGTCGATGTCGCCAGGAAATTTGCCTATCGCGTCGATCGCTCGCGCGTTCCGGCCGTCTCCGCCTGGACCAAGGATATCGCGATGCGCATCAACCACGACCCTGAGGGCAAGCGGCTGAAATCCGTTTCATGACATCACTTGACGATCACCCGGAGGGGCTCCGCCCCTCCTCCCCTGCCTCGTCCGATCATGCATTCGTGACGCTCGTCACCAATGCCGACTATGCGCTCGGCGCCCGCGCGCTCGTCCGCTCGATCCGCCTGACGAACACCCCGGCCGATATCGTCGTTCTCCACACTGGCGGCGTTGCCGCCGACGTCCTTGCGCCACTCTCAACAATCGGCTGCCGCCTTATCGAAACGAAGCTGCTGCCGCTCTCGGAAGCCTTCAACGAGCGCCACGGCAAGCGCAACGTCCACGACAAAGCGCCCTTCACCAAGGGGCGCAAGCCGGCTTTTCATTCGCCGCTCGACAATTTCTGCAAGCTGCGGCTCTGGCAGCTGACAGAATATCGCCGCTGCGTGTTCATCGACGCCGATGCGATCGTTCTCAGAAACATCGACCGGCTGTTTGGCTATCCGGAGTTTTCCGCCGCGCCGAATGTCTATGAAGGTCTTGCCGATTTTCACCGTTTGAATTCCGGCGTCTTCGTTGCCGAGCCATCCATCGCGACGTTCCGCGCCATGCTCGAAAGGCTCGACGCGCCTGAAGCCTTCTGGCCCCGCACCGACCAGACCTTCCTGCAGAGCTTTTTTCCCGAATGGCATGGCCTGCCGGTGACCATGAACATGCTGCAATATGTCTGGTTCAATTTGCCAGAACTCTGGGACTGGTCGTCGATCGGCGTGTTGCACTACCAGTACGAAAAGCCGTGGGAGAAGGACCATCCCCGCACCAAGCAGCTTCGTCCGTTGATCGACCTCTGGTCCGCCTACCTCACCGGCGAGAATATTCCAGACATAGCAACCCTTGCGAATCCGGCTCAGTCATGACGCGCGTGCTCGTCTCCGGTGGCACCGGTTTCGTCGGCCGCTTCATCGTCGAGCATCTGATGGCCGCCGGGTATGACGTTGTTGCCGGCGGCCGCACTCCGCCCGCTCCCGCCTTCTTCTCGAAGCCTGTCGCTTTCGTTCCGCTCGCTCTCGACCCGGATATCGATCAGAGCGTCGCCTTCCGTGACGTCGACCACTTCGTCCATGCCGCCTTCCAGCATGTCGCCGGGCGTTATCGGGGCGGCGAAGGCGATGACCCGGAAGGGTTCCGCCGCAGCAATCTGGACGGCTCCGTCCGCCTGTTTCGAACCGCCCGCGACCACGGCGTGAAGCGTTGCGTCTTCCTGTCGAGCCGCGCCGTCTATGGCGACGAACTGCCGGGCGTAGAACTGTTTGAAGATACGCCCTGCCATCCCGAAAGCCTCTATGGCAGCCTCAAGCTGGAAGCCGAAAATGCACTGGCCGCACTAGGCACGAACGCATTCAAGGCGGTGAGCCTGCGTGTGACCGGCGTCTACGGACGGTCCGGCACAGGTGCCGCTCACAAATGGCAGCCGCTTTTCGATGACTATCTCGCGGGCCGAGAGATTGCGCCACGCGCCGGCACGGAAGTTCATGGCGATGATGTGGCCGCCGCCGTTCGCCTCACCCTCGAAGCACCGCTCGACCGCCTGACGAGCCGCGTGTTCAATATCTCCGATGTCCTCGTCGACAACCGTGCCATTCTGGCAATCGTTCAGCAGATCACCGGATCCAAGCACGCCCTTCCGCGCCCGGCCACCCTGACTGCCTTCAACGCCATGAATAGCGAGAAGATCCGGGCACTTGGCTGGCAGCCGGGTGGGCTGGAGCGATTGCGGGCAACGGTCAGAACGCTGCTTGCCTGACGCCGCAAGCGCATAGGACCAGCGTCCTGCTTGTCTAATTTTAGGACTCGTTTAAAGAGCTTTAATGCACAAATAATTACCTTAGGTTGTCTTCGAATATCTGCGTTAAGGTGGCTGCGCGGGCCGGTTCCGGTCTCGCTCCACAGCTCAACCTCCCGTCGATCGACGGCGCTTCGAAGGAAACAAAACGATGCCTATCGAGACGTTGAATCCTGAAGTCTGGAAGCTTGTCGGCACTTTGAACGGTGAATGGAGAACGAACGGCGGTAAGGATTTTGGATGGGGTACGGTCAAAACCTCATCGCAAACCCTGACCGCGAACGCCTTGCTATCGGTCTACAAGCTGATACACGGCGATCAGAATCTGACGCGCGACTATTATCTCGTTGCCGGCGATGTCTACCACGGCATTCAGGGCTCGCCGTCCAAGCCGTCGTCCAATTGGGTCTCGGTCGGCTTTTATGCCAACCACATGAATCTGCGCATTGAAACGACCTCGGCACAGGCACGTCTCTTGACGTTCGGGCCGAACAGCACGGTCGAGCAGGCAACCATCAGCTTCTCGATCGGCGGCGAACTGAGCGCCGAGTATAGTTCGGAAGGCCCGAAGGCGGGCGCTTCGCTCAGCGCCAATGTCGGCGTCAGCTTCACCGCTTCCGAGGTCTCGTTCGCGGCCCGCCCGGAATCGCGATCAATCGAGTGGCACACCAGCTTGCCGCATGTCGGCTGGGTGTCGTCGGGAATGCCGGCAAATCCCGGCCGCCCATCCTATGCCGGCTATATCTGGAACCCAGCCGTGATCATCGAGGTGCCGCAGGGCGCAGTGCCCAATCTCAAAGGTCGCTTCGAAGTGGATTTCGAATACAATTGGACACGCGGCATCCGCAAGCGGTCGTTCACCCCCGGCATCGACCTCGTTTATCAGTCCCTCATCAAGACCGGCGCCGACGACGCGCAACAGGAACAACAGCTTCCGACGATACTGGAGACGCTACGCTCTCTCGCGGCGACAACCGGCCGGGACGGCAAGACCGATACCTTCCTGATGGCGCTTGAACGCTCACGCGTCATCGATGCCTTCGGGGACAGCAATCTCGACCAGATCGTCATCGCACCGACCAATATCGCTATTCAGGACTATTTCGACAAACACCCACAAACCGCGCTGGAGGCTGTCTCACCCGCGAACCAAAGCTGGCTTGACGCCTGGATTGCAGAGCGGGTCATCAGCACCCCGCCCAACTCGATCGAGGTTGCCAAGCTCAGCACATCAATCAAAGGGATCGCGGGGATGGCAGGAGATTGGTTCGAGTGCGCGGATGGTTTGCTTCTGGTAACCGACACCTATGAAGTCGTACCCGGCTTGCGTAGCGCTCTACAAAATCTCTTCGGCAAGGCCGCCTGACGCGGTTTGCTCAACACCCATAAACAGAAAGGCCCGGCGTCGCGCTCGACGCCGGGTGACCTGAGACCCATCTTCCCTCCATTTTTCAGGAGAGTCGTTGGTTTCAATCTGACTTCAAGCGGCCTGTTTTTCCATAGCCATTTTCATTGCGAATT